>JAEUWI010000261.1 GCA_016791475.1 Candidatus Hydrogenedentota bacterium | reverse complement strand
CAAGGGGCGATACCAGGGCGGAACAGCCGCCTCCTGCAACAGATTCTTGAGGCTTCGACCGGGGCCATCGAGCCTGAGACGCAAGCGCTCACCGCCCATCCGCCCGCGCAGCTCACAGCGCGCGCCTGCCAGGGCCGAGGCCGCAAGCCCCTGCCCCACCGCCGGAACAAGCCTGACCAGGCCCCCCGCCCAATCCACGGCAGGCTCGCCCTTCCACACCAGCGCAGCAGGAACGGACGGCGGGTCGGCCCGCTCAATCCACCAGTCGTCGCGATACACACAGAGGGCGTGCGTCCCGAGCACCAGCCGCCAGCCGGCCGCCGCCGTGCCAAGGCGCAGCTGCCGCTCCGCCTCGCACAGACGGTGTTCATCGGGCATCAGAGCCCCGGCACGATCCAGGGCACGGCGCATCACGTTGCGCAGACGGGACGGTGTCAGACTCAAGGCAGCCGTGTGATTGAAGCGCCCCGCCACCCTGCCCGCCATGGCCGCAAGGTCCAGGTCAGCCAGATCATCCAGCAGATCGGCCGCTTCGGCACACAGGCGCCCGGTGCGGGCCAGCCCTGATGCCGCGCCGTTCTGACGTGCCTCCAGACGGGGCAGGATGTCCAAACGCAGAAAGTTGCGGGAAAAGCGCACGTCCTGATTGCTGGGATCATCAACCCAGG
>JAEUWI010000260.1 GCA_016791475.1 Candidatus Hydrogenedentota bacterium | reverse complement strand
TCGAGCTCGACCACGGTCGGCACCTCGGGCGCCACCGTCACTCGAAGCAGCAGCCCCCTCTGCGCAGCGGGCGAGGCGAAGAGCTCGGCCACGTCAGCGACCACGTTTGCGATGAAGGTCGGAGCGGTGAAGAGCACCAAGCGGCCGCTCTCGGCGCGGGTAATCAGCAGCAAATCGTCGATGAGCGTCACCAGCGCATGGCCGCTGCGCTGGACCAGCTCGACCTTCTCGCGCTGATCAGCTTCGAGCGGCCCCGCGAGAATCAGCTCCGTCAACCCGAGCACTCCGTTCATGGGCGTGCGAATTTCGTGACTGACGTTCGCCAAGAAAATGGTTCGCGCTTTGCTGGCCGCCTCGAGCCGCTCGAGGGTGTCGCGGCGAATGCGGTCGAACCAGCGCACGAACGAGACCACCAAGAGCACCAAGGCGGCGAGGTTGAGGGCCACGACCACGCCGTGATGTGCTCGTGGCGGGCCGTCGAGGTGATACCCGTTCGCCATCGCCCATTCAGTGGTGCCACCCGCGGCGATGACCACCGCTAGCCAAATCCACAGCGCGCGCGGCGAGAGCAGAAACCCCGCGAGCAACGGCACCAGGACCAAAAACACCGGCGTCATCGGGTTCGATGGGTTCTGCAGCAGCCCGGCGACGGCCAAGAACGGCGTGACA
>JAEUWI010000259.1 GCA_016791475.1 Candidatus Hydrogenedentota bacterium | reverse complement strand
AAGAGTTCGCTCTCCAGCAGGCTTTCCCCCAGGGCCGCGCAGTTCACCGCCAGGAAAGGCTGGGCCGCGCGCCGGCTGGCGCGGTGCATGCCCTGGGCCAGCAGCTCCTTGCCCGTGCCGCTGTCGCCCTGGATGAGCACGGTGGCATCGCTGGCCGCGAACTGGCGCGCCAGGCGGCGCACGCGCTGGGCGGGCTCGCTGTCGCCCGCATAGTCTTCGATGCGCCAGCGCACGCCCGCTCCGCGCAGGCTGCGATTGGCGCGCAGGTGGCGGTCGGCGCGCTGGATGGTGGCGGGGTCGCGGCAGACCAGCAAGGCGCCCGTGAGCTGGCCGTTTTCCACGATGGGCGCGCGCCGCACCACCAGAGTGCGCATGGCCAGCTGGACCACGTCTTCACTGCCCTCGGGCTCCAGGGACTGTGACTGCAGCGCCTGTGCCAGCGCCAGCGCGGGCGCCACCTCGTCCAGCAGCCGGCCATGCAGCGCATTGGCAGGCGCTCCCAGCAGGGCCGCCATGGTGGGGTTCAGTGCCTGGATGCAGCCTTGCGTATCCACGGCGACCACGCCGTCCTGCAACTGGCCGAGCACGGTTTCCAGCCGCTGGTGGCGGGCGCGCTCGGCATGGCGGTGGCGGGCCAGCAGCACGGCGTCGCGCAGGGCCTGCAGCACGGCGC
>JAEUWI010000258.1 GCA_016791475.1 Candidatus Hydrogenedentota bacterium | reverse complement strand
GACGAAGGCGCTGCGCGCCTTCGCAGCAGAACTACTAGTCGTTGATATGACTGGGCTGCTGTCAAGAGGCTCGATCTCAACCGGACATGCGGTCCTCCTCCCTCCGATCACGTAACGCGTGGGAGTGACGACGGGGCCGAGGCTGCTTCGCCGATCATCCTGCTGATATACGCCGGTCAGCGGGTGACCCCGCTGGAGCGGCACGAAGTCGATGCGTCGGGAGCGACCTCGAACTAGACACACGGGTTCCGTTGGGCTGCGACGTACCGCATAACGACTTGCGAGGGTTCCCCCCAGATCGTGCCCCGAACACCCGCCGCCTCTCTCTCTCTCTCTCTCTCTCTCTCTCCCTCGTCCGGTCAGGCGGCGCCCGTCGTCGGACCGGGGACGTCCTGCATCACCGCCCAGAGAAACCCGACCAGCTCCCGCGCGACCGCCACGGCCGCGATCTTCGTCTCCTTCCGGTAACTGAGATGCTGGAACAGCGTGTGCAACCGCTGCTGCGCTTTCCAAGCGTGGGCCACTATCGACGCCGGTTGGTGCCGCTGACGGGCCCGAAGCGCCGCCGCCACTTTCGGCCGATGGCGGTAGCTCCACGCCGCCTGGACCAGGACGTGCCGGCAGTGACTATTCCCCGCCTTGGTGATCCCGCCGCGCCACTCCCGCCCGCCGCTC
>JAEUWI010000257.1 GCA_016791475.1 Candidatus Hydrogenedentota bacterium | reverse complement strand
CAGGGTGCTTTTGCCGGCGTTGGGGCGCCCGGCGATGACGGTGGCCACACCGGTGCGCAGGGCGTTGCCCAACTGGAAGGTACGCAGCAGCGAGCCGATGTAGTCCCGGATTTTGGCTACGAGACTTTTCAGTTGGGTGCGGTCGGCAAATTCCACGTCCTCCTCCGAAAAGTCGAGTTCCAGTTCCACGAGGCTGGCGAAGTGGATGAGTTCCTCGCGCAGGTGCGCGATCTCGTTTTTGAAACCGCCGCGCAATTGCCGCATGGCCACCGCGTGCGCCGCCGCGCTCTGGCCGGCAATCAGGTCGGCTACGGCTTCGGCCTGACTGAGGTCCATCTTGCCGTTCAGGAAGGCGCGCAGGGTAAACTCGCCGGGTTGGGCGAGGCGGGCGCCTTTTCGCAGGAGCACTTGCAATACCTCCTGCTGGATGTACGGCGAGCCGTGTACGGAAATTTCCACGATGTCTTCGCCCGTGTACGACTTGGGCGCCCGGAAAATGGAGGCCACCACCTCGTCGAGCGTACGCCCGTCTTCGGCTTCAATGCGGCCGAAATGGGCGGTGTGCGTGGGCTGGTTTTCGAGTCGCTTGCCGCGAAATACACCGTCGGCAATGAGTACGGCCCGCGGGCCGGAAAGCCGCAGCACGGCAATGGCGCCCGTGCCCGGAGGCGTGGC
>JAEUWI010000256.1 GCA_016791475.1 Candidatus Hydrogenedentota bacterium | reverse complement strand
GAGTTGAAAACGATGATTGACCTAGCAGGCCAAACGGGCCGACTTCACGCCTTCCACATCTGCGACTGGCGCACTCCAACGAGCGACCTGCTCAATGATCGCGGGCTGATGGGTGAGGGCTGTATCAACATCGCTGAGATCTCACGTTGGGTGGACGAAACTGGCTTCACGGGCATGCGTGAGGTGGAGATTTTCTCCAATCGGCTCTGGGCGATGGACCAGAGCGAGTATTTGGACAAAATCACCGCTGCCTATGGAGAAATCTACTCGTAAGGCAGATTGCACGCGCACGGCTCCATTTCCTCACTAACCAATAATCTTTCATGATCAGGCACATCGGAATCATATTGAACGGCGTCACGGGACGCATGGGTACCAACCAGCATCTGTTTAGGTCGATTAAAGCGATCATGGACCAAGGTGGCATCAAGGTGAACGACGATCTAACGATCATGCCCAAACCGATCCTCACTGGAAGGAATGCGAATAAGCTTGCGGCACTTGCTGCCCGTGCGGGAGGGCTTCCATACACGACCGATTTGGACGCGGCACTGGCTGATGATTCCAATGAGATATTTTTTGATGCGAGTGGCACCCTCCAGCGTGCGGGGTTCATTGAGAAGGCGGTGAAGGCCAAAAAGGCGATCTACTGTGAGAAGCCGACCGCTGTGGAGACC
>JAEUWI010000255.1 GCA_016791475.1 Candidatus Hydrogenedentota bacterium | reverse complement strand
GAGGGCGCGGCGAACAGCCATTGCTTGACCGCACCGGGATCGAGCCAGGCGGCGAACACCCGCTCCGGCGCGGCGTCGAAGCGGCGCGTGAGACGCAATCCGTCGCCAGAGGTTTTCGAGGTTTCCACGGTCATGGCGCATTCCTCCTCTCAAAGCAGCGCCCCGCTCGACTCCGGCCGCTCGTCCCACGACCGCCCCGCCAGCAGCCGACCGTTGGCTTTCTTGTCGCGGTGGACGCCATCGGCGCCCCCGGTGCCCCACTGCTTGAACAGGAACGCCGCGCCGGCCGCTTCGCATTGGTCCCGCACCGCCAGCGCCCACTCGCGCATCGGCCGGGCGTCCGGGCCGGATTCGCCGCCGACGATCACCCAGTCGATCCCGTCCAGGTCCAGCGGCCCCAGGTCTTCCAGCAGCGGCTCCACCGACAGGAAGCGGACACGAGCGGGTACCCGGCGCAGGTGCGCGATGCGTGGCAACCCATGGCGGCGATCCTCGACCGTGACGCCCAACCAGACGTTGGGCGGGACAGGGCGGTTCGCGAAGAAATCGGGCAGCCGTTCGGCGCGTTTGGTCAGGAGTTGGTAGGTATGCCGGGGCGTGCGGTGCATCGTCATCAATACCCGGTTGATGAACGCATCGGGCACGTCCTCGTGAAACAGGTCCGCCATCGAGCAGA
>JAEUWI010000254.1:440-681 GCA_016791475.1 Candidatus Hydrogenedentota bacterium | reverse complement strand
CTGAAGATCGACATCGACATCGAACTGCGCGCGCGGCAGCTTCAGGCGGATCTGGTTGATATCAGCCATCAACGCATCACGCTCGCGCCGTTGCGCTTGAGCAACGACAGGCACAGCAGGACCACGAAAGAAAAGGCCACCATGCCGCCCGCCAGCCAGTGAGCCTGCGCGTACTCCATCGCTTCGACATGACCATAGATCTGGGTGGACACGACGCGCGTCTTGCCCGGGATGTTGCCGC
>JAEUWI010000254.1:0-405 GCA_016791475.1 Candidatus Hydrogenedentota bacterium | reverse complement strand
CGAACTCGCCGACGGTATGCGCAAAGCTGAGGATGGCGGCGGTGAGCAGACCGGGCCGTGCGAGCGGCAGCGCCACGCTGAAGAAAGCGTCGAGCGGGCTCGCGCGCAGGGTGGCGGCAGCCTCAAGCGGCCGGGCACCGATGGACTCGAAGGCGTGTTGAATGGGCTGCACGGCGAAGGGTAGCGAGAAGATGATCGAACCGATCAGGAGGCCGGTGAAGGTGAAGGACAAGGTGCCCCAACCCAAAGCCAGGGTCAGTTGCCCCAACGGCCCCTGCGGCCCCATCAACACCAGCAAATAGAAGCCCAGCACCGTCGGCGGAAGCACAAGCGGCAAGGTCACCACCGCGCTGATCGGTGCCCGCCAGCGCGAGCGTGTCTGTGACAGCCACCACGCCAGCGGTG
>JAEUWI010000253.1 GCA_016791475.1 Candidatus Hydrogenedentota bacterium | reverse complement strand
GTTCGAGGACGGCTACCTTGAGGCAATCAAGATCACCTGGGACGATAGCCCGACCGGGCAAGGTCCGACCGGTGCGGCCATTCGCACCGGCCAGCCGGTAATCTGCTACAACCTGCACACCGATCCCCGCTTTGCGCCCTGGCGCGAGGAGGCCGCCCGGTATGGCTATGCCGCCTCCATTGCGCTGCCGCTGGCCCACAAAACCGGCGTGTTTGGTGCGCTCAGTCTCTACGCCGCAGACTCGGACGCTTTGGCCCCGGATGAAGTGGACTTGCTGCGTCGGCTGGCCGACAACCTGGCCTACGCCCTGCGCGTGCTGCGCATGAAGGCGGCTGGCGAACAGGCGATACGCAAGCATGATGCGCTTGAAGCCCAGCTCCACCAGGCCCGGAAGATGGAGGCGGTGGGGCGGCTGGCGGGCGGCGTGGCGCATGATTTTAACAACATGCTGGCGGTCATCGCCGGTCATGCCGATCTGGCCCTGGAGCAGACGGCGCCCGACAGTGCGCTGCACGCCGACCTGCTGGTGATTCAGGAAGCCGCCCAGCGTTCAGCCGATCTGACCCGCCAGTTGCTGGCTTTCGCCCGCAAGCAGACCATCGCGCCCCAGGCGCTCGACCTCAACGACACCATTGCGGGCATGCTCAAAATGCTCAGGCGGCTCATCAGCGAGGACATGGA
>JAEUWI010000252.1 GCA_016791475.1 Candidatus Hydrogenedentota bacterium | reverse complement strand
GAATCGTCCGGTTGCCGCGTTCGCGGAATAGCCGTCCAGTGCCACGATGCGCGAGGCGCGCAGCACGATCTCGGCGACGTCGAACGATTCGATGCGAGTTCCCGCACGCTCGCTCAGGTCCCCGCTGCCGACGATACGGCCGATTTCCTGCACGACAACGGGCATCGCCTGCGTGCCGATTCGCAACGTCATGCGTCGACCAGCCTCAAGCGGCTCGCGCCCAAGCCAGAACAGGCGGGCGCGGAACACGTCCGTCTCGAACGGCATGTCGCCGGCATGGCTGATCACGTCGCCACGCTCGACAACGATCTCGTCTTCGGTCGTTATTCCCACAGATTGGCCGGCTTCCGCCGACTGCGGCGGCACGAATCCCGGCACCGCGCTCCATTGCTCGATCGAGCGCACGCGCGTCGTCTTGTTCGACGGGGAGAAAACGATCGTGTCGCCGACCTTGATACGGCCGCTCTCGACCTTGCCCGCCACGATCCGGCGCTGATCGAACTTGTAGATGTCCTGCACGGGCAGGCGAAGAGCACGCTCGACAGCGCGTGCCTTCGGCGCAAAGGCATCGAGCGCTGCAAGCAGCGTCGGCCCCTGATACCAGGACATGGCGGCGGCGCGCGTGACGATGTTTGCACCCTCGCGCGCGGCGACCGGGATCATCGCAGCCGGGCGCACGCC
>JAEUWI010000251.1 GCA_016791475.1 Candidatus Hydrogenedentota bacterium | reverse complement strand
CGGGCACCAGGTGGCGCCAAAATCCACCAGCACCACCGGGGCGCTGTTTACGGCTTTGTAGAAATCATCCACACTCATCTGCTGCGCATCACCGGCTCCTTCCAGTGGTTTGCCGGCTGCTCGCCAGGCATTGGTTCCTCCACGCAATTCGTACACGTTTTCGTAACCCATCTTCCGCAGGCGGGCTGCCGCTGCAGCGCTTCTGCCGCCAGAGAGGCAGTATACAAACAGGGGTTTATGCTTATCAATAAAGGCGATCCTGCGCTGGAATTCGTTCGGGTCGGTCCAGTCGGCCAGCAGGGCGTTTTTGATATGACCAGAAAGATATTCATCCTGCGTTCGTACGTCGAGTACCTGTGCGTTGGGTGTGGAGTTCAGTTGTTTTTCAAATTCTTCAGCGTTCAGGCTTGTCTTGGGTTGCGCCAGGCAGGAGGATAACAATACAGAAAGAAACAGGGTTTTCAGCAGGCGTGAAAGATAAAGCATATTGGTTGATAGTTGATAGTTGATAGTTGATAGTTGATAGTTGATAGTTGATAGGACTGGATTAGCCAGGCAAGGTACTTCAAAATCACATCTATGATTTTACCGGTTGCACGAACCATGCTCTCTGGAACATAACCCATGAACCCTCCACCTTCCTCACAGGCATCCCAGTCTTCCGCCATCCACCGGCAGGTT
>JAEUWI010000250.1 GCA_016791475.1 Candidatus Hydrogenedentota bacterium | reverse complement strand
CTCGGGCCACAAGCTCTACGGCCCAACCGGCATCGGCGCGCTCTACGGCCGCGCCGAGCTGCTGCGCCACATGCCCCCCTGGCAGGGTGGCGGCGACATGATCCGTACCGTCGCCTTCGACAACACCACCTTCGCCCCGCCGCCGCAGCGCTTCGAGGCCGGCACGCCCAACATCGCCGGGGCGATCGCGCTGGCTGCGGCGATCGACTACGTCCAAGGCGTCGGGCTCGCGCGCATCCACGTCCACGAGCAGGCCCTGCTCGACTACGGCACGCGCGCGCTCGCCGCCATCCCCGGGGTACGCCTGGTCGGCACCGCGGAGCGCAAAGCCGGCATCCTGTCCTTCCTGGTCGACGGCATCCACCCGCACGACCTCGGCACCATCCTCGACGCCGAGGGTGTGGCGATCCGCGCCGGGCACCACTGCGCGATGCCACTGATGACGCGCTTCGGCATCCCCGGCACCGCGCGCGCCTCGCTCGGCCTCTACAACGGCCTCGCCGACCTCGACGCGCTGGTCGCGGCGATCCAGCTGATCGCGCAGTTCTTCATGATGACCGCCTTCCGCTTCGCCTCCGCCTCGGTGACGGCGCCGGTGCAATATTCCCAGTTGCTCTGGTCGGTGGCGGCCGGCTGGTTCGTCTTTTCGGTGGTGCCAGGGCCGCATGTGGTGCTGGGCGCG
>JAEUWI010000249.1 GCA_016791475.1 Candidatus Hydrogenedentota bacterium | reverse complement strand
CTTGCAATGACCTCCCCGGTCTTTGCCCAGGAACCGGACCCGATCTCTGAATTGACCCGCGGTTTGAACACCCTCTGGATCCTGATCACCGGTTTCCTCGTGTTCTGGATGCAGGCTGGCTTTGCCCTCGTGGAGGCTGGTCTGACCCGTTCCAAGAACACCACCAATATTTTGTTCAAGAACCTGATCGACTTTGTATTCGCGACAGTCGCATTTTGGGCATTTGGTTATGCCTTCATGTATGGTTCTTCCGCGGCAGGTTGGATCGGTACCAGCGGCTTCTTCATCAGCGGCGGCGAAGATGTGGTTGGTGTGCCCGTTCTTGCCTTCTGGTTCTTCCAATTGGTCTTTGCTGGAACCGCGGCAACCATCGTTTCGGGCGCCATGGCGGAACGCACCAAGTTCTCCGCTTATTTGATCTACAGCTTCTTTATCAGCGCGATCATCTATCCGATTGCCGGTCACTGGGTGTGGGGAGGCGGCTGGTTGTGGACCCTGCCCTTCGGCGCTGGCTTCCGTGACTTTGCCGGTTCCACCGTTGTACACAGTGTTGGCGGCTGGCTTTCCTTGATCGGCGCGGTCGTTCTCGGCCCGCGCATCGGCCGCTTCACAAAGGATGGAAAAGCTGTTGCCATCCCCGGTCACTCCATCACACTGGCAACCCTGGGTGTATTCATTCTTTGG
>JAEUWI010000248.1 GCA_016791475.1 Candidatus Hydrogenedentota bacterium | reverse complement strand
CACTACGGGGCGCGCCTCGCCGCCGCCGGTATGCCCGAGGTGCTGGGCATGAAGGAGATCCTCGCCACGCTCGATATCGGCGACGAGATGCCGCTGGTGGGCTGGGTGTTCGGCGAGCGCTGGGCGGGGGCGAATCCGGCCGCGATCCGGGGCTTCCTGCGCGCCTCCGCGGCGGCCAAGGCGCTGCTGCGCGAGTCCGACGCGGCCTGGGAGGCGTTGCGCCCGTCGATGCGCGTCGAGGATGAGGCGACCTTCGTCGCGCTGCGCGAGGGTTTCCGCGCCGGCATCCCGCAGGCTGCGGGCGAGGAGGGCGAGCGCGCCGCCGCGCGCGCCTTCGCGATCCTCGCTGCGGAAGGGGGCGAGGCCCTGGTCGGGCGCGCCCGCGAGATCGCGCCGGGCACCTTCTGGCATGGAGGCGGGGGGCGGTGAGCGCGCGGCGCCTCGCCCCGCCTGCACCCGCCGTGCCCGCGCGTCCCCAGGTGACCTCGTCGACCTCCCCGCACGAGCCCGCTGCCGCGGTGCCGCAGGGGGCGCTCGCCCGGCGCGACGAGGGGAGGCTGCGCATCGCCTCGCTGGTCGTCTTCGTCCTCCGGTGGCAGCTCGGCGCCAGCCTCGCCGACAGCCGAACGCTGCCCGATCCGCTCGCGGTGCTGGCGCGCATCGGCGCCGAGACGGCCTCGCTCGC
>JAEUWI010000247.1 GCA_016791475.1 Candidatus Hydrogenedentota bacterium | reverse complement strand
GCGCAAAAAAGGAGAGCCGCCGCCGTGGTTGGTTTTTTGAACAAAAACACCCGCCGTGGCAATCAAAGCTTCAGGCGTGGTGCGCGATTGCTGTAGCGCGATGGTTTTTGAAGTAAGGCGCTCAATGGATGCGGGCGTATCCTTGAGATACACTTCGGCGCGTTGGGTAGTGACGATAACCTCCTGCAATTGGAATCCAGGCATGGTGTCAACAACGACGGCATCCTGTGCGACAATACTTATACAAACCATCAAACCTGTTAAAGTTAATAATAGTCTCATCGTTTTGTTTTTAACTGACAACCCACAACCCACAACCCACAACCCACAACCCACAACCTACAATGATTTCATTCATTTTTATGTTGCTCGTAAAATGATTTGCGCTGTTCGTTTTCATTATCCAATTTAGGGCCCTGCATTATTTTTTCCCAATTAAAAGTACGTTTATAAATATCAAGCGCTTTTTGAGGTACAAAAATGGCGGGGTCGGCGGGGTCCAACGTATAGGGCGTGAAATCGGGCCTGTCGGTGAAAAAATCCTGTAGCAGGGAAGCCGTGAGGTCGTAGTGGTTTACGTAATCGATATTGAGCAAGTTATACAAGGTTTTCAACAAACTGCCGAAGTTGGCGTGGGTGTTCGACACATATCCTCTTTTTACATAGGGCCCTGCCAGCAACAGTAGCG
>JAEUWI010000246.1 GCA_016791475.1 Candidatus Hydrogenedentota bacterium | reverse complement strand
TGCTTCCATCTTGTCGTCGACGCGGCACAGTACCTCGATCGTGCCGCGCTCCTTCGCCGGCTTGTGGCCCACCGCCAGGTCGCCGAGCGCCTCCAGAATACGATCAACGCCGTTCCACGCGGCGATGGTCAGGCGCGCCGGCAGGTCGGCCCTTCGCCGTAGCGCCTCAAGCGGCCCGAAGGCGGCGAGCTTGCCCCGATTCATGATGGCGACGAGGTCGGTGCGCGCTTCGAGTTCGGTGAGGATGTGAGATGAGATGATGACGGTGGCACCGCGATCCGACAGCTCGCGCATGATGCGGAAGAACTCAGCGCGCGAGGCCGGGTCGAGACCGGTGGTCGGCTCGTCCAGCAGCATCAGCCTGGGCTCCCCCAGCAGGGCCTGGGCCAGGCCGAGGCGCTGGCGCATGCCCTTGGAATAGGTCTTGACCCGCCGGTCGGCGGCGAAGGCGAGGCCGACGCGCTCGAGCAGCGCCACGCATTGCGCGGGCTCGGCGCCTTTCAACCGGGCATAAAACCGCAGCGTCTGCGCGCCGGTCAGCTCGTCATGGAAGGCGACGTTCTCCGGCAGGAAGCCGATCTGCCGTCGATGCGCCAGCGGCGCCTTGTCCGGCGCGACTCCGAGCACGTTCAAGCTGCCGGCATTCGGCCGGATCAGCCCGAGGATGAGCTTCATGAGGGTCGTCTTGC
>JAEUWI010000245.1:420-691 GCA_016791475.1 Candidatus Hydrogenedentota bacterium | reverse complement strand
GCTGACCTGGATTGATGATGCGGGCACGTTGAACTGCGTCTGCCGCGATCCGCTGCTGCCATTGTTGCAGGAAACCATCGCGGCCAGCTTCAACGGCCAGACGCAGTGGTGGCTGGTGCGTGCGCGTGATCTTGACCTGATGATCGACGTGGTGCGCCGTGCGCTCTCCAACGAAGGGCGCGATTACGACGGCGATGTGGCGCACTTGCGCGAACTGGCCGAAGAAGCGCCGGTTGTCGAACTGGTGTCCAACACGCTTGCTCAGGCCTTG
>JAEUWI010000245.1:0-410 GCA_016791475.1 Candidatus Hydrogenedentota bacterium | reverse complement strand
CGAACCCAAAGAAACTGAATTCGAAATCCGTTACCGCATCGACGGTGTGCTGCAGCGCCGTCTGGTGCTGCCGCGTTCGCGCTTCGATGCGGTGGCTTCGCGCCTGAAACTCATCGCCGGCATGGACATCGCCGAGCGGCGCCTGCCGCAAGACGGACGCATCGGCACGCGCATCAGCGGGATCGAACTTGATATCCGCGTTTCGTGCCTGCCGGGTCTGTGGGGCGAGTCAATCGTTATGCGTCTGCTGCTGAAAGAACAGAAAGCGCTGACGTTGCAAAATATCGGCATGGCGGCCGACCATTTGGAGATGTTCGCCAAGCTTGCCAACGAGCCGCACGGAATCATTCTGGTTACGGGCCCTACGGGTTCGGGCAAATCGACCACGCTGAAAGCCACGCTGGATTTTA
>JAEUWI010000244.1 GCA_016791475.1 Candidatus Hydrogenedentota bacterium | reverse complement strand
CGAAATGGAAATGCTGTGCTGGTGATCAGAAGAGAAGTGCCATGCACATAAATCAACTTTAAGACGATTTTTATCACTCTACTGTACTTTAAAATTGTGCTGATCAATCTGATATTTTAAACTTTCATCAAAGACCTTATGTTCTTCTTCAGCGGACTTCTGGTTTGCGAAGAACTGCAACGGGAGCTATGCTGGAATAGACCCGTCTAAAAGTTTAGTTGCAATCTCTACTCTCTACCTCTGATTCACAATCCTCATTTTTCCCATATTTTCCACACTCATTTATCTATCTATCATCTATCATCTATCATCTATCGTCTATCATCTGAATTATATTACATTATATTTTTATGAAGCAGATTCCGAAAATATTCAGGAGTTTTGGGGCAAAGCAATCAAGAAGCCCCCAAACAGGAGGGACTTTAACAAACCCTGGGTTCATCAACGAACAGCCAAGTGAATGGCCATCTTGGACCAAGAGGGGTGTCAAGGAGTAAGCCTAAAGGGGAGAGTACAAGGATGCGGTGAGCTATGAGAGGGTGACTTAGATTCCAAAGACTCTCTCCATCGGTCGCAGCTATGGGAAATCTTATAAATATTACGTTGACAAAGAAGCCCAACTTGTATATTTCTACCCGGTGGAGGTAAGAGTATTCTGATGTAGAGTTCTTTTTACCATTAGTAAATTGCG
>JAEUWI010000243.1 GCA_016791475.1 Candidatus Hydrogenedentota bacterium | reverse complement strand
CGCACGTCGAGCCGATACCGCTCGATGAGCCGCTGCGCCGGCGCCACCAGCAACTTGTCGCGCTGCTCGATCACTCCGCCGATGTAGTATGGCAGCCCGCAATTCGCGAACGACGGCGCCTCGCCCCGTTCGACGAGAATGATCTCCGCCTCTTCGCTCAATCGCCGCGCCCGCGCCGCCGCCGAAGCGCCGCCCGCCACTGCGCCGATGATGACAATCCGCATTGCTTATTTCCTGTGCTCCTTCCTTCGCGCCTTCGCGCCTTTGCGTGAGATCAATCGAAGACGTGTCTCACGCAAAGGCGCGAAGGCGCAAAGAAAATACGAATTAACGACTTGCTCTTTGTTTGTGCGTTTGGTGTGTTTCGTGGTTAAAACGCATTCGCATCTCTAAGAACGATTCCAAGGCATCTTCGCCAGCATCATTCCCATGCCGCAGGTGTCGGTCACGCCGGCGAACAGGAGGCCCGCGCCGATGAAGGCCGACAGCCAGACGAACGCCGGGTGGACAAACCATGCGAGCAAGGCGCCAGTCAAGGCGAGCGAGCCCGCGGCGATGCGCACTTGTCGTTCCAGCGAGATTGTCTGCTTCCCGCGCTCTACGGGCAGCCCCGCCGCGACCCAGGCATTCGTCCCGCCGTCAATGTTCACCACGGTGATCTGCTGCGCGGCGAGTCGCTCGCAAGCCTGCCG
>JAEUWI010000242.1 GCA_016791475.1 Candidatus Hydrogenedentota bacterium | reverse complement strand
CGTCGCCGCCCTCGGCATTGTCCGCGCCCAGCGCATACAGATCGAAAGCGCCATGCTGACCGGGGGCGCGGTATTGGTAATCGTTGCCCCACGGATCTTTGGGAATGATATTTTTGCGCAGATAAGGACCGTTCCAGCGGGTTGCGCCGGACGGTTGCACCACCAGCGCCGTCAACCCTTCATTGGTGGTGGGATAGCGCCCCATGTCCAGCCGGAAAGCGTCCAGCGCGGTGCTGAAATCCTCGATTTGCAGCTTGGCGGTCTTGGTGTTGGCGCCGCCCAGATACTTCATGACCTGCGGCCCAACCAACCCGGCCAGCAAGCCGAGAATGACCAGCACCACCAGCAGTTCGATCAGGGTGAAACCGCGTGATCGGCGAAAACAGGTGTGAATTTTCATCAATTTCCTGCCCAAAAAGTTATGCCATCAAAATTCCCCCGCGCTTCGCTCACTCCCTTTTTCAACGGGGGTTGGGGGATTAAAACGCCAGATCGTTCAGACTGAGAATCGCCACCAGAATGGACATGATGATACCGGCGATGATCACGCCCAGGCCTAAAATCATGGCCGGCTCCAGCAGCGTCAGCATCCGTTTGACCGCAGTTTGCACCTCGGCGTCGTAGGTGTCGGCCACTTGCAGCAGCATCTCCTGCAACTGGCCGGTTTCCTCGCCGACCCGGACCATCTGCACC
>JAEUWI010000241.1 GCA_016791475.1 Candidatus Hydrogenedentota bacterium | reverse complement strand
CGGCGCTGGCGCCGTTTGGAAAGTGGTCTGCCGAAAACTGGCGCACTTTCCTATTCTCCGCGTGGCGCGGGCCCGGCAACGAGGCCTGAGAGAAGCGGTCGAGCGGCATTGCGACAGAGGTTCCCTACTTTGTCGGAGGGGTCTCCGACCCCGATTCGACTTAGCGCAATCCAAGAGAACGGCCAAGCCGCTTCGACCGAACCGCCAAGAGAGCCACGGAAAACCACAACTACCCTGTCTTCCTTTGCGCCTTCGCGCCTTTGCGTGAGACTTTCAAATCTTGGTCTCACGCAAAGGCGCGAAGGCGCAAAGAAAATAAGAGATTGGCTGACCAGGATTCCGTCGTGCTCGTCGTGCCGCCGTGGTGAAATGCCTGAGCGTCCTTGGCGGTTAAGTTTTAGAGATTTCATCGGGCTGGCCGCTGATAGCTGACAGCCATAAAAAAAACCGTATCTACGGAAGGATGCGACGATGCGAGTGACTGGACGTTGGATGGCGATTGCTTCGTTGGGACTTGGGTTGGCCGTTGGCTGCAATCAATCTGCCAGCACGTCGGTCCCTCAGGGCGCCGTCGCCGTGATCGACCTCGACGCCATCGCCAGCCGACTTGGCAGCGACAAGCAGATCGTCGATTCGCTCGCCCAGCGCCAATCGTCGCTGAGCCAGCAACTGGTCGACCTCGCCAAGTCGTAC
>JAEUWI010000240.1 GCA_016791475.1 Candidatus Hydrogenedentota bacterium | reverse complement strand
GAAATTAGAGCCCGACCAAAATACGATCCGGTTAGGATCGGTGCCTGTCGCCACAGAGCAATGGTATGCATCGCTAATGGTAAAAGATTCAGCCAGCGCATACTGAAACGGGATCTCTTCGCGGGTATAGTAAGCCATCGAATAAGGCGTTTTGAACAGGGGCCAGAATCCGTATTTTCCCTGGTTCCATGCAGCCTGCATATCAGCAAAACCATGAGGGGTGCCTTTGACAAATGCTGCGTTTGAAGTATTCCTACGCGCCCGGTAAGGAGGAACGATCTTCTTGCCATCCGACTGGTAAAAAACTCTCTGGCCGCTTTCCAGCGGGATCGGGAACCGGTCGCCAAAGCCCCTTACGCCCTTCATCGTTCCAAAATAATGATCGAAGGAGCGGTTCTCCTGCATCAGGATCACGATATGCTGCACATCCTTTATAGATCGCGTGGCATTATAGGCTTCCACCGCCAGCGCTTTTTGAATTAAAGCGGGTAACACGGTCGAGGCCATGCCGGCGCCGGCGGAAAGTTTTAAAAATTTTCTTCGGTTGAGCTTAGACATCGATGGTATGATTTATGAATTTCTTACCCGGCGTTATTTAATCATAGATCCCGGATCGTCTCATTAAAGTAATAACGGATCGTATCCGCGCCCGAGCGCTCTGTCCTTACCCATTTTTCATTGCTGAGCGAAGGC
>JAEUWI010000239.1 GCA_016791475.1 Candidatus Hydrogenedentota bacterium | reverse complement strand
TCCAGCACCATGATCGTGATGATGATGGCGAGCACGCCGTCGCTGAAGGCTTCGAGCCGATTCTTTTCCAACGTCGTCCTTTCACGGCGCCAACTGGGGGTTCCAGCCGGTCACCAGGTTCTCTTCCAGTTCGTCCAGCGCGGCCATGTGGCCGGCCGCCAGTTCGAAGTCAGACAGGGTCAGGTTCTCGCGAATGCGCGCCGGCCGGGTGGACTTCGGCAGCACCACCAGGCCTTGCTGCAGACCCCAGCGCAGCATCACCTGGGCCGGGCTGCGCTGCATCTCGCGCGCGATGCGCACCAGCACCGGATGGTCCAACCGCCGGCCCTTGGTGAGCGGGCTGTAGGCCTGCACCACGATTCCGTGGGTCCGGCGCAGCGCGCGCACCTCTCGCTGCTGCAGGAAGGGACTCAGCTCCAGCTGGTTCACCGCTGGCACGGTGCGCGCGTGGGCCAGCAATTCCTGCAGGTGCCGCACCATGAAGTTGGACACGCCGATTGCGCGCAGTGCCCCAGCGTCGCGCAGGCGCTCCAGTTCGGCCCAGGCGGCAAGGCGCTGGCCAACCACCGGCCAGTGCAGCAGCATCAGGTCGGGCGCGCCCAGGCCCAGAGCCTGAAAGCTGCGATGCACGGCGGGCTCTACCGCGCCGGGCCGCTGGAAGTCATTCCACAACTTGGTGGTGACGAATACTGC
>JAEUWI010000238.1 GCA_016791475.1 Candidatus Hydrogenedentota bacterium | reverse complement strand
GATCAGCGATCGCGACATCGAGCGAACCGTGACGGCGATCGAGAACGACGTTTACACGACGTTCGAGAACGAGATCGAGAGCCGGCGGCTGGGCGAACTGGTGATGGACCACCTGCGCGACCTTGATGAAGTGGCGTTCGTCCGCTTCGCGAGCGTCTACCGGCAGTTTGCCGACGCTGGCGATTTCTTCGAAGAATTGCGGCCGTTTTTGACCGAGGCGCGGAAGGCGCCGCGGTAATCGCCGCGCCGCCCGGCACTGGTTGAGGGCGACGCCCGTGCGCTGGTAGCATGGCGTGCTGTTAGTCCCAGTCCTTCCCGTTTTTCCTTTGCGCCTTCGCGCCTTTGCGTGAAATCTAAACCAAGAGGGTCTCACGCAAAGGCGCGAAGGCGCAAAGAAAATGCAGTTCGGTTTTCCTGCGAGTGAAATAGTTCGATGGCCCTTTCCCCGATGATGCAGCAGTATCACGACGCCAAGCAGGCGGCGGGGGATGCGCTGTTGCTGTTTCGGATGGGGGACTTCTACGAGCTGTTTCACGAAGATGCGAAGACGGCGGCGCGGGAGTTGGGGCTGTCGCTCACGAGTCGGGACAAGGGTGAAAATCCGATCCCGATGGCTGGCTTTCCGCATCATCAACTCGACCAGTATTTGGCGAAGTTGATTGCGCGCGGCTTTCGCGCGGCGGTCTGCGAGCAG
>JAEUWI010000237.1 GCA_016791475.1 Candidatus Hydrogenedentota bacterium | reverse complement strand
AGCCCGAGCGCCTCGTGCAGCAGTCGCCCGCTGCGACGGCCCAGCTCGGCGGCGGCACGGCGCGAGAAGGTGATGAGCAGCAGCCGCTCCGGAGATGTCCCCTGCGCCAGCAGGCGGGCGGCCCGCGAGGCCAGCGCCAGGGTCTTGCCGGACCCCGCCCCCGCCACCACCAGCAGCGGCCCGTCGCCATGGTCGACGACGGCCTGCTGGGCGGGGTCCAGCGGCAGGCGTGGGGGCAACGAGCCTGCGCGATCTGTATGAACATCCAGCATCGCATGCAGTGTAGTCGCCCGGCCGCGCCAGCCGGCCGTGCCCGTCCTCGGCCGGCTTGCCACGCGATACTCGGCGGATGCTGATCGAAGCGCTGTCCACTGCCCGTGACCTCGGCCGTGTGCAGGAGATCGCCGCCGTCCTGCTTCGGCACGGCCTGGGCGACCTGGTGCGGCGCCTCGGCCTTGCCGATGCGCTGGCGCGTGCGGGGCAGGTGCTTCACCACCCGCAGGCCGACGAGCTGGCGCGGCTCGAGCCACCGGTGCAGGTGCGTCTGGCGTTCGAGGAGCTGGGCCCGACCTTTGTCAAGCTGGGCCAGATCCTGGCCGGTCGCGGCGACCTGCTGGGCCCGGACTGGGTGGCCGAGTTCTCGCGCCTGCACAGCCATGTGCCGCCGGTTCCCGGCGAGGCGCTGCGGGCGCAG
>JAEUWI010000236.1 GCA_016791475.1 Candidatus Hydrogenedentota bacterium | reverse complement strand
TGACGGCCCGGCCAACCAGGAGAACGCAGCATGCAGACGTACATCCAGGAGGGCCGCACCCTCACCCTGACGCCCGCGGCCGATGTGGCCGCGGGCGTCGGCTACCTCTTCGGCGCCGGGCTGTTCGGCGTGGCGCTGGCACCGGTGACCAGCGGCGCCGCGGGCGAGTTCATCACCGAAGGCGTGGTGACCATCGGCAAGACCAGCGCGCTGGCGATCAGCGTCGGCGATCGCGTGTTCTGGGATGCCACCAACAAAGTGGTCAACAAGACCGCAGCCGCGCAGGTGTGCGTGGGCGTGGCCGTGTCGGCCGCGGCCAACCCGTCGAGCACGGTGAGAATCAAGCTCGGCACGTATCTGCCGGCCGGGACCTGATCGACCATGAGCGCGATCGGGGCGATGCTGACCGTGTCGGTGGACCGCATCTACGCCATGGACGGCGAGGATGCCAGCTTCACCGCGCGCGACGCCGCCCCGGTGCCGTGCTCGGTGCTGATCGACCACAACCTGCAGCAGTACGGCGAGACCGCGCGCGTGGCGGGCAAGACCGTGGCCGTGAGCGTGCGCGTGGTGCAGGTGCCGGCCATGCCGCGGCGCGGCGACACCTTTGCGGTGACCGGCGGCGAGCTCGCCGGGCGCACGCTGGTGGTGGATTCGGTGCTGCGCTCGGATGCGCTCGAGCATACGGTGCTGGCC
>JAEUWI010000235.1 GCA_016791475.1 Candidatus Hydrogenedentota bacterium | reverse complement strand
AGAAGAGATCTCGCCGAAACAGCCCCCGCTCGACCATCTCTTCGAGCGAGCGGTGCGTCGAGGACACGATGCGCACGTCGACGGCCCTCGGCCGAATCGAGCCGAGCCGCGTGAGCTCGCCCCGCTCGAGGACGCGCAGCAATTTGGCCTGCAATCCGAGCGCGAGATCGCCGATTTCGTCGAGCGCGAGCGTCCCGCCGTGCGCCGCTTCGAAGAGCCCCGGCTTCGCCGCGACCGCCCCCGAAAACGCCCCCCGCTCGGCCTCGAGGAGGTTCTCTGGAAGCGCCGCGCAGTTGATCGCGACGAGGGGCCCCTTCGCGCGCGGCGATCGCTCGTGAATGGCGCGGGCGACGAGCTCTTTTCCTGTGCCTGTTTCGCCGAGGATCATCACGGCGATCGACGTCGGCGCGAGCCGATCACAGAGCGACAAGAGGCTCAGCATCGCCTGCGATCGCGCGACGATCCCCGCGGGCCCGAGCGGCGCGTCTCGATTTCGTGTGCCCTCGCTCGCCCGCAGCACGAGCACGCACTCACCTAGCGAAAACGCAGCTCCGACGCCGATCCGTCGCCGCTCTCCCTCGGCGAGGGGCGTGTGTCCCGCGACGATCGCCGCGCGGGCGCCGGGCGCGCGCTCGATCCACCAGCCCCCGTCCACGAAGCGAAGCAGCGCGTGCCGACGAGACACCGTCGGGTCGAGCAG
>JAEUWI010000234.1 GCA_016791475.1 Candidatus Hydrogenedentota bacterium | reverse complement strand
GGAAGGCGCCAGCGCGGCTCAAGCCCTCGGCAGCGACCACGACTGTTGCTGCGGGCGAGGACTGGCGGGCCTCGCGGTAATACTCGTGGTGGAGCTGGCGGCCGACCATGAGCTGGTGCAGGTCCTTCACCGAGGCGCCCGCGGAGGGCAGGTCCTTCACCACCTTGCCGTCACGCATCACATAAACGCGGTCCGAAATCTCCAAGACCTCTTCGAGACGGTGGGAGATGAAGACGAAGCTGGCGCGGTCCCTGAGATCGCGGATGATGCGGAACAGGAGGTCCACTTCCTTCTGTTCCAGAACCGAGGTCGGTTCGTCGAGCAGGATCGTCACATGGCCCTTGGTGCGGCTGTTCAAGGAGAGGGCCTTGGCGATTTCCACCATCTGCCGCGCGGCGAAGGAGAGATCCGCACAGCGCATGCCGGGGTCGATGTCGAGATGGACCTTCTTCAATTCCTCCTTCGCGGCCGCCTTCATACGCGACTTGGAGATGAGGCCGAAACGGATGAACTCCTCCTCGCGGCCCAAGAAGATGTTCTCGGCGACCGTCAGCGTCGGCAGAATCGACTGTTCCTGGAACACCATGGCAATGCCCGAGTCGAAGGCTTGGCGGGGCGAGGCGACATGGACCTCCCTGCCATCGACGAAGATGCCGCCAGAGTCGGGCTGGTAGACACCATTGAGAATTTTGAGGAGCGTC
>JAEUWI010000233.1 GCA_016791475.1 Candidatus Hydrogenedentota bacterium | reverse complement strand
TCGAACAGCTTGCCGCCGCCGGCCATCAGCTGGGAATCATGTCGAATACCAACACGCTCGACTGGGAGTTTGTCACCTCGGGTCGTTATCCATTCTTGAACAACGCCTTCGAGCAATACGTCCTCAGCTTTGAGGTCCGCTCGATGAAGCCCGAGCCGGCGATCTACGCGCACGCCGTGAAGCTCGCGGGCGCTGAACCAGGCCAGGTCTTCTTCACCGACGACCGACAGGAAAACGTCGACGGCGCCCTGGCGGTCGGCCTCGACGCTACGCTCTTCACGACGCCCGCCAAACTCCGTGAAGACTTACAATCTCGCGGAATAGTTCTTCAATAGCTTCTCCCCGTATTCTTTGCGCCTTCGCGCCTTTGCGTGAGACAAATCGAATTAAGATCTTACGCAAAGGCGCGAAGGCGCAAAGGAGAGAAGAAAATATGGGGCGACTGCTAGCACCCTTCAACTTCAATTGCCGCTAGCGAACCCCTCCGTTACACTCGTACCCCTCACTACAGCGGCGCCCAACGATGGAGCGAAGGGATGCGCCTCGGGATCTTTCTGCCCAATTGGATTGGCGACGTGGCAATGGCCACGCCCGCCATCCGCGCCCTGCGCAAATATGTCGCCGCCGGCGAACTGATCGCCATCATGCGCCCCTACGTCGCCGAAGCCCTCGGCGGCAATCCCTGGTTCGACGCCGAGATCCT
>JAEUWI010000232.1 GCA_016791475.1 Candidatus Hydrogenedentota bacterium | reverse complement strand
ACTGCGACCACATAAAGGGCCGCAAAGGTAAGGAATTGATGAGTGAAATAGGGAATGGGGACTGGCAACAGCCTTTTTAACAGCCAAGTTAAGAGTTAGAAGTTAGGAGTGATGAGTTGAACAGCCTTTTTTAGTTTACAGTTTACAGTTGACAGTATTAACAGCCAGGCAGCCTCCGCCGCATTGCATGGGCGGATTAACAGCTAGCTTACATTGCGTAGGAATGCCCGTTGAGTATAGGAGCACTAAAGCTGAGTTGCGCAAGCATTCACAATTCACTCCGCCACACCAAAGGTGGGCGGATTATAATTCACAATTCATAATTCACAATTCACAATTGGCTGTTCTTTAATCAGTAATTCAGTATCGCACAAATGCAAAAGTATCCACCAATTTATCACCCGCAATACTATTCCTGGATTTATTCTTTTCCGTAGCTCCATAATCCGCCAGCGTGGTGATATGCAAACCTTCAATGACACTGATTTCTATCGGTGTGTTACTGGCAAAATTTGGTGCATTGAATGAACCTTTATTCCCGGCATTTTGCACAATATATTCCACCACTTTCTCTTTTATTCGGATGGTATCCATTAATATTTTAGGGATATAAACAGTATCGGTTTTAGTAATAATTTCTTTAGCTGTTACCAGATTGCTTTTGCGGGTGAAATAAAGCCCTGCAAATACCGCTATCAGGGCTACT
>JAEUWI010000231.1 GCA_016791475.1 Candidatus Hydrogenedentota bacterium | reverse complement strand
AAACTCAAGCCGGGTATTTCCGATCAGCCCTTCGATGATCCGTCCCAATCAGCCCGAGTTCCTCAACCACACGACCAGTGGGTGCAGCCCCACCCCGTATCGCGATGACCTTTTCGGCCCGGAGTTTGCCACGACCATCTTTGCCAGCGAACCGGTGCACAACGTGGTGCATCGAGAGGTCCTTTCGAGAGCAGGCTCCGGATTTGTCAGCCATCGGGCGAAAGGAGAGGAACACAGCGAATTTCTCGCCAGCACCGACAATTGGTTTCGCCCCATCACGACCAGGACCGGGCCCGACGGCGCACTCTACGTTGCCGACATGTATCGGTTTGTCCTGGAGCACCCCGAGTGGATCTCCGCCGAGATGCAAGCGCGGCTCGACCTGCGGGCTGGAGAGGACAAAGGCCGGATTTATCGTGTCGTTCCGGAAGACAAGCCCCGACGAACGATTCCCAACCTCTCCAAGCTGAACCCGGGCGAACTCGTCGTCGCCATGGACAGTCCCAGCGGTTGGCAGCGTGACATGGCACAACGGCTCTTGGTAGAACGGGCCAGTCTTTCAACGACGTTACCGCTCCAATCCTTACTGTCCTTAACGCACGCGCCGCAAGTTCGCGTGCAAGCACTGGCCACGCTTGGGCTACTCGGAAAACTCACAACGGAAACGCTCCTACCCACCCTGGCGGACCCTCATCCAGAGGTGCGACGC
>JAEUWI010000230.1 GCA_016791475.1 Candidatus Hydrogenedentota bacterium | reverse complement strand
AATTCTACATGCCACTGCGTGCGCTTGGCGCAAGATTCCACGCAGGCATGTCTGGAACAACCGCAGCAAAACGCATTTATGAAATTTTGGATACACCGATACCTGAGTCGAAAGTCAAAAGTCAAAAGTTAGACCAGCTTGATATTCGACCTTCGACTTTCGACATTCGACTTGAAAATCTCATCTATACCTACCCAAACGAATCCACGCCTGCACTCGAAAACATCAACTTCACCATCCAGCGCGGACAGCAGATCGCACTGGTCGGCAAAACCGGTGCGGGCAAATCCACGCTCGTAAATCTTCTGCTTGGTTTTATTCAACCGACTGAAGGAAATATCTCAATTCATCCTTCATCCTTCATCCTTCATCATTCCATTGCCTGGGTTCCGCAGCGTCCGCATTTATTTCACGATACCATCGCCGCCAATATTAGGCTCGGCAAAGCGGATGCCACCGACGCGGAAGTGATCGTCGCCGCGCAAGCCGCGCATTTACATGAATTCATCGACTTACTGCCGCAAAAATATGAAACCCTCGTCGGCGAAAGCGGCGCCCGTCTCTCCAGCGGACAAGCCCAGCGCCTAGCGCTTGCGCGAGCTTTCCTAAAAGATGCCCCCCTCTTGATTCTCGATGAACCCACTTCCAGCCTTGATCCTGAAACGGAATCTCTGCTCGAAGAATCAACACGCAAACTCATGCAGGGACGG
>JAEUWI010000229.1 GCA_016791475.1 Candidatus Hydrogenedentota bacterium | reverse complement strand
GAATACGGTGTGCACGTCCTTGCGGAGCCGGGCGTAATCTTTTCAGAATACGGCCACCATCCACAAAAATATCTTTCACAAAAAGATCTGCTTCTTCGAGCTTCTGCTCAGAATTTTTTGCTGACCAGTTAGAAATCGCTGAAAGCAACAGCTTCTCGATTTTCTCTGCGCCAACTTTCGGCTCATACTTTAAGATGTTGAGCGCCTGGTTAACCCGCACACCGCGGATCAGGTCAGCTACCAATCTCATCTTACGTGGTGAAGTAGGAACGTTTGTCAGGCGGGCCTTAACCGCGCCAGTCTTCGCTGCCTCCTTTTTAGCATCACGCTTCTCTCTCTTGAGAACCGATCTTTTCGTTTTTTTAGCTGTAGCTTCCATGACTTACTAAGCGTCTTTTCTGTTACCTGAGTGACCTTTGAATGTGCGGGTTGGAGCGAATTCGCCCAGCTTGTGGCCCACCATGTTCTCTGTCACGTACACAGGAATAAATTTATTTCCGTTATGCACTGCGAATGTGTGGCTGATCATTTCAGGGATAATTGTTGATCTGCGAGACCAGGTCTTTATCACTGACTTCTTGCCAGACTTTTCTGCGGCTTCTACTTTTTTAGTAAGCCTTGCATCGCAGTACGGTCCTTTTTTTATCGAACGTCCCATTATTTTTTGCGTCTAGAAATGATCAAACCATCAGAATACTTATTCGGGTGAC
>JAEUWI010000228.1 GCA_016791475.1 Candidatus Hydrogenedentota bacterium | reverse complement strand
CAGCCTGGACGACATCAAGGGCGACTACCCGTGGCCGCACGCCTACTTCATCCTGGTGAGCCGCGAGCACGTGAAGTGCCTCACCTACGCCCAGCTGAAGGCGGGCCGGTCCTTTGCGCCGGACTGCGGCCACTACCTGATCAAGCGCACGGAGCTGAAGCTGGACCGGGAGCTTATCGTGCGGTTCGGGCAGCTGGCGAAGCGGTTCTTCGCGGGGGTGTGAGGGAGCAGGAGCAGGGGCAGGGGCAGGGGCAAGTGCCAAGGACCAAGTGCCAAGAGCCCAAAACCTAAAGCCTAAAGCCTCAAGCCCCAAGCCTAAAGCCCCAAGCCCCGAGCCCAAAACCTAAAGCCTAAAGCCTAAAGCCTAAAGCCTCAACACCCACCGCCCCGCCCGCGGCCTCCGGCCGGCCTGCGGACCAGCTGACCGGACCACCGGGTGCCATCGCTGGGCATGGACAGCAGCGTGTTGAACACCCGGGCTGATCGGGACCACGCACGGCGAAGGGAGATCGCTTCGGCCGCTCCGCGGTCCTCGCGATGACGGGTTGGGAGATGATCGGTACTTGCACCGAGCACGTCCGTGCCGTCACTGCGAGGCGGCCTGTGGCCGCCGTGGCAGTCTCCCTGAGGTGGACGGGATCAGGCACGGCGAGGGGAGATCGCTTCTGCCGCGCCGCGGTCCTCGCGATGACGGGTTGGAAGATGATCGGT
>JAEUWI010000227.1:471-714 GCA_016791475.1 Candidatus Hydrogenedentota bacterium | reverse complement strand
GGGCTCACGCCCTTCGAGGCACGCTTGAAGAACGGCATGGCCAAGCGCGGCTACGCTCCCGAGTGGGCCGAGCAGATCTATCGCCAGATGCTGGGCTTCGGCGAATACGGCTTTCCCGAGAGTCACGCGGCGTCCTTCGCGCTCCTGGTCTACGTGTCGTCCTGGCTCAAGTGCTTCGAGCCAGCGGCGTTCTTTTGCGCGCTCGTCAACAGCCAGCCGATGGGCTTCTACACTCCCTCGCAA
>JAEUWI010000227.1:0-461 GCA_016791475.1 Candidatus Hydrogenedentota bacterium | reverse complement strand
CTGCCCGACTACGCCCGCCAGCTGAAGGTGACCGAGGCCCGCCTCAACGATGTGTGCCGACGCATGGCCAACCTGGCCTCCAAGGAGGTGGTGCATGACCGCCTTCTGCAGGAGGCGCGCCGCCTGGGGATCACGGTGCAGCCGGTGGACGTGACCGTGAGCCAAGCCGACTGCACCCTGGAAGACGATGCGGCCGCGCGCGAGCGCTGGCGCACGGCGCTGGCCGCGACCCTGGCCGCCCCGCCGGGCGCAGAGGACACCGCTGCCAACCCGGCGCCGGACATGCGTCACCAGCCGGCCATACGCTTGGGCCTGCGGCTGGTCAAACACTTGTCGGCGGCGGCCGTCGGACGCATCGTCGCCGCGCGGCAGGAGCGGGCCTATGACGATGTGGATGATCTGGTGCGCCGCGCGGAACTCGACCGCGGCGACCGCGAGGCGCTCTCCGCCGCCGACGCGCT
>JAEUWI010000226.1 GCA_016791475.1 Candidatus Hydrogenedentota bacterium | reverse complement strand
TAAAGATGCTGAGTGCAACTGACCGCACTCACTAAGAAATACAGGCATCACTCCGATTCAGGCTGAGACAACACACTGAGAACAGATCTCGCTCTTTCACTGCCCAATGGTATCTGCTGAACTCGAACTGACCGATGTCTAACTCGGCACGGATCCGCCATAGGTCGTCATTCAAAATCGGGAATTTAATCGGACACGAGTCAACGACCAACTGGATTTCTGTTCCACGGTCATATAGTTCCACTATGCGGACAACGTGTACAATCTCTTCACCAAAGCCCTCTTCCATCAGCACGCAAGGCCAAGACTTAAGGCAGTCAACAGCCTCTTTCGAAAGAGACCCCAACTGTTCCTTAATCGTTGCACTCGTATACTCCAAGAAACGATTCTTGTCGAAGCTGAATGCTCCGCCTTCCCAGTCTCGAAACTTTTGCCACACCAACAAGCTATACATAATGACAAATCTCCACTTTCGAGCTGGCTTGGACAACATTGAAGAAGAATGACGGTCTTCGAATTGACCCATTCCACCACGCAATCCAGCTCCGTTTTTTAGTCGCTTTTTGTGACTGCAAAGCTCCTCACTCCTCCTTAACCAGGCAATACACTAAACCTTGTCACAATAGATCCGTTTATTTAAGGGTGCAGATCTGCTATTACCGCTAATAATGCCAGATAAATATAGTTGTGGGCTCCGGGTTGGAATTGGCTATAC
>JAEUWI010000225.1 GCA_016791475.1 Candidatus Hydrogenedentota bacterium | reverse complement strand
TGTAATTACTGATTTCTTTCATCCGGTCAGTACCGGCATCTTGTTTAGAAACCCAGTTGAATTTCAACATGGTATAGAGCAAACCGATTATTCCCATAGCGGGAACGAGATAGATCAATTTATCCATAAGAGTTGATACTTAATATGTTCCGACCTGCTTTCCGTGTTGGGCTGCTGGTCAAGGGCGGCAAAGATAGGGGAAAATGGGTTTCAGGATTAATGTCTATAGTTTAACGTTTAAGGTCTAATGTTTAAGGTTTAACGTTTAAGTCCTGGGTATCACTAAGCCTTCGGAGTTATCCAATAGCACGCCAACCTTAAACCTTAAACGTTAAGCAAGCCTTCGGGGAATTCCAATATCAAGACAGGCTTACCACTTGGTAATGGGCAATTGGGAATGGGGAATGGGCAATCGGCAATCGGCAATGAGCAATCCGCGACAAACTATCATCTATCATCTATCATCTATCATCTATTCTCTTAAACGCTTCCCCCAAAAAGTACACTATATCCCCCGCAGTCATACTCTCCATACTCCAGGCTTTGGCGGCAAGGTCGCCGGCAAGACCGTGTAAATAAGTGCCGAGGATGGCCGCCTCCACCGAACTGTAGCCCTGAGCCAGCAATCCGGCAATGATGCCCGTCAGCACATCGCCAGTGCCTCCGGTAGCCATACCGGCATTACCGGTGCTGTTGAAAAAGCCCATTCCATCGGGTGT
>JAEUWI010000224.1 GCA_016791475.1 Candidatus Hydrogenedentota bacterium | reverse complement strand
CTCGGGCAGTCTGCTGCCAAGCCGGGCGCGCACGAAGTAGCCCGACTTCGGCCGCGCCTCGATCAGGCCTCGGCTCTCGAGCAGGTGGTAGGCCTGGGTGACCGTGATCGGGCTGATGCCGTGGGTCTTGCAGGCCTGGCGGACGGAGAGCAGTTTGTCGCCCGGGCGCAAGACACCCTCGGCGATCCGCTGTGCGGTCCGGTCGGCAAAATCCTGGTAGAGGCTCATGGGGACGATCCTAGCGATGCGCAGCGAACCCGGCCTTGCCATGGATCACTTCGATCGCTGCCGCTTCGCAAGCAGGCGATGCCGCCTGGCTGCGCCAGAGCCTGCAGGGCAACGCCGCGAGGCGTTCCTGCAACCGGCTCAAGGCCTGGGGGGTGGTGACGTCGCGCAGCGCTGCGCCGCGATCTCGCGCTGGCGGAAGCACCCCTCCACATGGTCATTGACCATCCCCACCGCCTGCATGAAGGCGTAGCACACCGTCGGCCCCACGAAGCGGAAGCCCAGGCGCTTCAGCTCACGGCTCATCGCCTGCGACGCCGCCGTCTGCGCCGGAATCTCCGCCAGGCTGCGCGGCGGCGCGGTCGGCACCGAACCCTCGGCGAAGCGCCACAGCAGCGCATCCAGCGACCCGAAGCGCTCCTGCGCCGCCAGCGTCGCGCGCGCGTTCGCCACCGCCGACTCGATCTTCAGCCGGTTGCGCACGATGCCCGCGTC
>JAEUWI010000223.1 GCA_016791475.1 Candidatus Hydrogenedentota bacterium | reverse complement strand
CCGCGCTGCGGGCGAAGACCATGCAGAGCAGAATGCCGACGAGTTCCTGCCAGCGGATTTGGAACTTCGCCGCCATAGCCCAGTCAAATGGAATGACCTGGAACCCTAGAATATTGAGGTACGGATCGTGGATGAATACCTGCGTCCCGCCTGCGCCAATTGAGTACGTTGTGGGATCGTATGGATCAATTTCTGGGGCAGGGTAATCAATCGCTTGCATCCGCCAAGCCATCAACGCCGCCAGCAGTGCAAACGGCAACGCAAACAGCGTATGGCTGAACCGAATTAGCGAAAGAAAGTGGCGGATCGTTTGGAGCATTCTCAAATACAAGTCTCACGCAAAGGCGCGAAGGCGCAAAGAATACAAAAGCAAACTTGTATTTCCTTTGCGCCTTTGCGTGAGATCTTTCTTTCTTATTTATCCGCGCCCCAGCGGTTGATGAGGGCGTTGTCGATGCCGAGTTGGTCGCAGATGCGCGCCACCATGAAGTCGACCAGATCCCGCAGCGTGTTCACGCCGTGGTACCACCCCGGCGCCGCCGGCATTACGACGGCGCCCGCCTCAGTGCACTTCCGCAGGTTGTCGATATGCGGCAGCGAGAGCGGCGTCTCGCGCGGCACGAGGATCAACTTCCGTCGTTCCTTCAAGTGAACCTCGGCGGCCCGTTGAATGAGGTTCCCCGACGATGCGTGGGCCACGGCGCTCAGCGTCGAGCCCGAG
>JAEUWI010000222.1 GCA_016791475.1 Candidatus Hydrogenedentota bacterium | reverse complement strand
CTTACATTGCGGGGATCAAGATCGCCGTCGGGCGCCGCATGCTCCAGGTCGTCGGCGACCATATAACTGGCCGCCACCCCCTCTTGGACATACTGCGCGAGCGTACGCTCTTCTAGTTCGGCCAGAATGTTCAGGCTCCAGACCGGCCCCTGACAAAATTCGCCCCCTCCTTGGTGCCACGTTTTCTTGCTGCATTGCGGCACGCCTGGCGGCAAGCTGGCGTGGGCGCTGGCGTGATTGTGCAGCGCCAGCGCGAGTTGCTTGATCTTATTGGAACATTCCAATCGCCGCGCGGCATTCCGCGACGATTGAACAGCCGGGAGAAGCAGCCCCACCAGGACGCCGATGATGGCGATCACCACCAGCAACTCGACTAGGGTGAAGCCTAGCCTAGCCGCTAGACGCGGAGTTCTTGACACTGGCGGTTCCCAGAGGATCAATCTGGAACGCCTGGCAAGATCGAACCAGCGCGACGGGGACAGTGGGGGAACTCCCGATAAGGCAATCGCTCGCAAAAGAAACGACGACAAGGAGCAAAGATCGGACAGTCGCGATGTTCTGCGACCACCCGTTGGCGCGTAACAGTAGGACGAGGATCTTGAATGAGTCGGTACTGGGGCGCACGTGACGCCGCCGTCAAGTCGCGCTCGTCCCAGACACGTCCGGAACCGCCAGCGTTCTTACTTTCCATTGGCCGTTGACTTTCTCCAGCTGCCACTCGA
>JAEUWI010000221.1 GCA_016791475.1 Candidatus Hydrogenedentota bacterium | reverse complement strand
GACTACGGCGTCCACCCTGCGTCGTGCGCTCGACTGAAGATGGAAGTGTTCCCTGCCGACGCCATCAGCTCGGCGGACATTCGCCGAATGATCGACGAGCTTACGGCGAATGGATTGCTTGCAGAGTACGAGGTCGATGGATCGCGCTACTGGTACGTAACGGGCTGGGATAAGCATCAAAAACCCGACACAAAGACGGGAAAATACCCGCGGCCTGACGGCAGCGTAGGGCGGAAAATTCGGCGGACGAGTGCGGCTTATTCGGCGAATGAACAGCGTATAGGCACCGAAGATTCGCCGAATATTCGCCGAACGATCGACGACCATTCACCCACGGAGAAGGAGAAGGAGAAGGAGAAGGAGAAGGAGAAGAAAACCATTACGCGCAGCAGCGCGTCTTTTGCCAAACCCGACGATGTTCATGAGTCCGTGTGGGCGGATTACCTGTCACTGCGAAAGGCCAAGCGCGCCCCGGTGACGGAGACCGCGATTGCGGCAGCTCGGCGCGAGGCGGATAAGGCCGGCGTGACGCTGCAAGACGCCTTGACGATCTGCTGCGCGAAAGGCTGGCAGGGGTTCAATGCCGACTGGATCAAGCCTGCCGACATTCCGACAGCGGCGGCGCCTAAGCCTGACTGGATGGCGGGGGTGCTATGAGCCTCGAAGCCCTGAAGGCCATGCGCCTTGCCGGCCAGAAGCCGGCCCTTGTCTGGATTCACCTC
>JAEUWI010000220.1 GCA_016791475.1 Candidatus Hydrogenedentota bacterium | reverse complement strand
GCCTCACCGCCGAGCTGGAGAGCCTTGAACGGCGCTTCCACGAAGGCACCCTGGTCCAGTCCCTCTACTTCGCCTCCCATCAGACGGGGGGCGAAACCCTCAAGGCTCTCGGCGCACCCGAAGAGCTGGCGGCCCAGTTCACCATCAACAAGGTGGGCAACTTCGACGAGCTTCTGGCCTTCATCCGCAAGGTGCCGGCCGCACGCCGCCTCGCCATCACCGAGTCACCCTGGTACCAGCCCAAGCTGACCCAGGTGATGGGCATCAACCCGGACACGGCGCGGATGAACCTGCTGCTGGCCGCGCTTTACGAAGGCAACCCGCAACTCGCCAATACGGATTTTCTGCGCCAGCAGCAGGCCATGCTGGACGCCTACGACATCGAACGGGCGTGGAACCCGGATGACCCGGTGCCGGTGTGGATCATCCTGTCCCGCAAGAGCCCGGCCCGCCTCCAGGCCCTGGTGGAGCTGATGCGGTTTCAGCCCGACGCGGAGAAGAAGACCGCCCCGCCACTGTATGCCCTGCTCCAGCGCCTGGAAGCCGGCATCACGCGGGAACGCATCCTGGCCCGGCGCCTGCGGCGGGGGCTCGCCGGTGACGGCGCAACGCTGCTCCGGGAAGACGCCATCAAGGTTCGCGGCAGCATAGCCACAGCGCAGATCGACAACCCCCGGGCCTTCATCGAACTCGTCATCAACACGCCGGCAGCCCAGGCCGAG
>JAEUWI010000219.1 GCA_016791475.1 Candidatus Hydrogenedentota bacterium | reverse complement strand
AAGAGCTGGTTGCTGATTCCTTCGAGTTCATTCGCATCCAGTTTAAGGGATTTGAATGGGCTGAGTTGAATCTCGCATGCAAGATCGTTGATCGATTCGAAATCAAGCTGCTCCTCGATCCAGGCCTTCAAACCGATGTCGACGAAACGGGCTCGTTCATCCACTCGTGGACCGAAAGTGAGTCGATTCAATGCGAGGAAATCGTTTGCGCTGAGCGCAGTCCATGGGACGGCAGGCAAGTCACCGGCGAGTTTGCGATAGACTGGAGCACAGGATGAAAGTGCCGCGCTGGCCGTCACAAGAGCACTGAGTTTGAGGAAATCACGTCTGGAGAGAGTCATGGGAAGGATGAAGGATGAAAGTTGAAGGATGAATTACAAAGATGAAAGAAGAAAGATACTCTTTGATTCATTAAGCTTGAGTTGAAATAGGCTCAAGTACGCGGACAGTCTTTTCGCGCGGCATCCAATTGAGGAACGCGAAGCCGGTGGCACCGAAAGCCATGATGATCGTGAGCGGCCAGATGAAGAACCAACCCAGCACCGGGAAGAACGCAGCAAGCTCAAGCAGAACAGAGCCGCGCACAAATCCGCTCAAGGCAGAGAAGGTGCTTTGACGTGAAAGTCTTGCACCCAAATGTGCGGCAATCCCCGCGGAGCCGATGGAAGAAACTGCCAGCGCAGCCGCAAGCAAAATCCAGCCGGCAAATTTCGCAGGTCCGAA
>JAEUWI010000218.1:363-727 GCA_016791475.1 Candidatus Hydrogenedentota bacterium | reverse complement strand
TGCTCGGTGAATTGCAGGGCTTCGACCAGGCGCACCATCTCGTCCACTTCGCGGCCCAGCGGCAGATTGTTGACAATCTGGGCCTGCACCACGCCGGCTTTGTCGATCAGGAAAGAACCGCGCAAAGCGACGCCGGCAGGATGCTCGACGCCGACGATCCGTTCACGGCCTGCGACCGGCTGGTGCTGCGCCCCGAGGTCGTGCCGGCCGGGGTGCAGGTGTTCCGCGCGCGCTTCAAGCCGGGTCTGCTGCTGATGCGCCGTGCGCTGGCCGAAGCGCTGCTGAACGAGGGCCTGAGCGGCCTCGCCTTCGGCGAGCCGGACGCCTACCGCGGGCTGGCGGCCTGACATGGACCCGCGCGATG
>JAEUWI010000218.1:0-353 GCA_016791475.1 Candidatus Hydrogenedentota bacterium | reverse complement strand
CAAAGTGGCTAAACTGCGAGTCAATGGACACGCCGACCACTTCCACGCCCAGCTCCTTGAACTTGGAGACGCGGTGATCATGCGCGATGATTTCCGACGGACAGACGAAGGTGAAGTCCAGCGGGTAGAAAAACAGCACCACATACTTGCCGCGCAGATCGGATAGCTTGAAGGCTTCGTTGATCGATCCATCGGGCATGACGGCGGCGGCGGTGAAATCGGGGGCCGGCTGGGTAACTAGAACGCTCATGGGCAATACCTCTGGGTGAGTGGATGATCGTTAATCGGTCTTAACACGGTTTGAAGGGTAGGCGACTTTTATCCATTGTGGAAATTGAATCATTCAAACAGAG
>JAEUWI010000217.1 GCA_016791475.1 Candidatus Hydrogenedentota bacterium | reverse complement strand
CCGGACCCGCGACGGTTTGTTCCAGGTGGCCGATGGCGGGACCATTCTCCTCGACGAACTCGCGGAACTTCCCCTGGCGCTCCAGCCGAAGCTGCTTCGAGTGCTCGAGCAGTCGGAGGTGCGTCGCGTCGGGGCCACCGAGTCGCGCCCGGTCGACGTTCGGGTCGTCGCCGCCACCCATCGAGACTTGGAGAGCGAGGTCAAGGCGGGCCGGTTCCGCGACGATCTCTTCTGGCGGCTCAACGTCCTGAGCGCGCAGGTCCCGCCGCTTCGCGAGCGGACCGGGGACATCCCGGGGCTGGTCGAGCACTTCCTTCGCCGCCACCCGACCGAGGCGGCGACCCCCACCCGATTGACCCGGGAGGCCGCCGCCGCGCTCGTCAGCTATCCGTGGCCCGGCAACGTCCGGGAACTCCGCAACGCCGTACTCGGAGCCGCCACCCTGGCCGAGGGTGACGAGATCACCGTCGACGACCTGCCCGCCCGGATCCGGGGCGCCAGCAGCGCCGGCCCGGCATTGGCCCGTGCCAGCCAGGAGCGGCTCGATCTGGCCCAGTTGGAACGCCTCTACATCCTCCAGGTCCTCCGCGAGGTCGGCGGCAACAAGTCCAAAGCCGCCGAGGTCCTCGGCCTCGACCGGAAGACGCTGTACCGCAAGCTGGAAGAGTATCGAGCCTCCGGACTGCCGGAACTCTGAGTCCCGCGGTGGGGCTTTCCTGGATAGCGGTGGG
>JAEUWI010000216.1 GCA_016791475.1 Candidatus Hydrogenedentota bacterium | reverse complement strand
CCTGGGGCGACCACTGTCAGGCGGCCTATTCGATGCTGTCCGCAGGCCGCATCCGCGACGCGCTCGACATCCACCAGGAAACGGCCGAAACACGCGACCGTTACGGCATGACGCTGTTCGGTCAGTCGTGCCTTGCCGCACGGCGGCTGGTGGAAGCGGGCGGAAAATTCGTCTCGGTCTTCTGGGATCCTTTCGGCCCGTTCGGTGGAAGCTGCTGGGACACACACGCCAACCACTACCCGCGACTGCGCGAATACTTGCTGCCGGTGTTCGATCAGGCGTATGCGACGCTGATACTGGATCTGGAACAGCGCGGCCTGCTCGATGAGACGCTGGTGCTGGTGCTCAGCGAACACGGCCGCACGCCGAAGATCGACGGCAAGCCCCGCGGCGCCGCGCGGCACCACTGGTCTCGGGCGTATTCGGCGGTGATGGCGGGCGGCGGCGTGGCGAAGGGGCGCGTCGTGGGCCGGACGGACGAATCGGGCGGCGACGTCGCCAGCAACCCGTTCTCGCCAAAAGACGTGCTGGCCACGTCGCTGCACCTGCTCGGCATCGACCACGAGAAGCTGACCGTCCTGCACAACGGCACCAACCGCCGCCTCACGGACGTTCACGGTCATGTGGTGCATGATATACTTGCGTGACGAAATCTCGTTTCCAGGTTTCACTTGCGAATGCCGTCCCCGGAGCGCCGCTCCGACGCCTCCGCGGGACGCGGCAACCACTGCAAG
>JAEUWI010000215.1 GCA_016791475.1 Candidatus Hydrogenedentota bacterium | reverse complement strand
GCAGCCGGTGCCGCTGCATCTGTGGCTGAAGACCGAGATCGACCTCGAATCCGGCAACGTCCGCATCGAGCCCCGCAACGCCTGATCGCAAGCAGCCCCCCGATGGATCCGCGCCTGTACCGGTATTACAACCAGGAACTCCAGCACCTGCGCGAGACCGCCGGCGAGTTCGCGCAGGAATTCCCGAAGATCGCCTCGCGCCTGAGCCTGACCGGCTTCGAATGCGCCGACCCCTACGTCGAGCGGCTGCTCGAAGGCTGTGCGTTCCTGTCGGCGCGCGTGCAGCTGAAGCTCGATGCCGAGTTCCCGGTGTTCACGCAGCACCTGCTGGAGATGGTCTACCCGCACTATCTGGCGCCGGTGCCGTCGATGGCGGTGCTGCAGTTGCAGCCGGACCTGTCCGAAGGCTCGCTCGCGGCCGGTTTCACGGTGCCGCGCGGCGCGAGTCTCAAGAGCGTGCTCGGCAAGAACGAGACCACCGCCTGCGAATACCGCACCGGTCAGCCGGTGACGCTGTGGCCGGTCGAGCTGACCGAGGCCGAGTACTTCGGCAACGTCACGGCCGTGCTCGGCCCGGCCGCGAACAGCGCGCCGCGTGCGCGTGCCGGCCTGCGCCTGCGCCTGCGGGCCACGGCCGGCCTGAGCTTCGATGCGCTGTCGCTCGAGCGCCTGCCGCTGTTCCTGCGCGGCGCCGACCAGCTGCCGTTCCGGCTGTACGAACAGCTGCTCGGCAAC
>JAEUWI010000214.1 GCA_016791475.1 Candidatus Hydrogenedentota bacterium | reverse complement strand
CGATCCTGGCGCACTTCCGCGGAAATCGAAAGCGGCTGCTGCGGATCGGCCGAGCCCCCCGAGACCACGATGAAGTCTCCGCAGCCCCCTTCAATGACCTGCGCTTCGATCGAGCGCATCCAAATTCCGCCGTGCGCGCCGTCTTCGCCGAACGAGTGAACCAGCACGCCGGAATCCTTCGTGCGATCGACACGGTTCTCCCAAGTCCGCTCGCCCCACTTGAACTCGACGATCAAGTGATAGTCGCGATACGCTTGCTTGGTCGTGATACAACCGAGCCCGTCGCCCGAGATGTGGACCATCCCGTCGTGCACCGTAAACACTTTGCGTGGGTCTTCGTACTTCGTGTCTTTGAGCCACGTGTACCAATGCGTCAGGTCTTGGCCGTTGAACAGCTTAATGACCTCGGTGGGGGCAATCGGTTCCTTTTCCGATTGCGGCTTTGCGGCGAGAAGCGAACTGCTAACGAGCGACAGCGCAATCAACGCGCAGAGGAACGAGCGGCGACGCATCATAGTGATTCCTAGAGGTGCGACTTGCGGGCGGGAAAACGTGAGCGGTCTCGCCAGAGTAGCACCCGCCGCGCGCGTTGTCAGCACGCCCAAACGCACGGGAAAACGAGCGATCGCCGGCCTGGAATCACAATTGTATTTTATCGAACCCGCCAAGCGATCGTCCGCAACTCAATGCATCGCCTTCTTTCGATCAAATCGCCCGATCAGCGATTCTTTGAGAC
>JAEUWI010000213.1:501-737 GCA_016791475.1 Candidatus Hydrogenedentota bacterium | reverse complement strand
GATTTGTGACGACCCCGGCGCCGCTGATCACCACCCGGTTGCGCCCCTGGCGCTTGGCTTCGTACAAGGCTTCGTCGGCGTAGCGCAGGGCGACCTCGATCGGGCATTCGCTGGCGTCGGCCAGCCCGATGCTGACGGTGACCTTGACCCGTCGCCCGTCGGACAGCGGCACGTCGTTGTCGGCACAGGCGGCGCGCAGGCGTTCGGCCAGTTTCGCGGTTTCCGCCGTGGAAATC
>JAEUWI010000213.1:0-491 GCA_016791475.1 Candidatus Hydrogenedentota bacterium | reverse complement strand
GCCCCCGTAGCGACAGACGAGGTCGGACTGGCGCAGCGCCTCGCGGACCCGTTCGGCGAACGCCTTCAACACGCTGTCGCCGGCGGCATGGCCGTAGGTGTCGTTGAGCTTCTTGAAGAAATCGAGATCGGCCATCGCCACGGTGACCGGCCGGCGATAGCGCTGGGACCGCTGCAGCTCCATCTCGGCCGAGTGCATGAAATGGCGCCGGTTCATCAGGCCGGTCAGGCCGTCCTTGTTGGCCAGCGACTCCAGGCCCCGGCGGATTTCCTCGTTCTGGACGAGCAGGTCATGGTGCTCGCGGATGGCCTCCTCGACCGCCTGTATCTCGAGCAGGCGCGAGGTATTGAACACCGGCGCCGGCTTTTCGGCGCTGAGGCCGGACAGGGCGTGATCGATGCGCTGCAGCGGATGGATCAGGTGATGGCGGACGAGCACGGCGAGTACGGCGAGGAACAGGCCGACCAGGAGCAGCACCGCCATCAGCTTGT
>JAEUWI010000212.1 GCA_016791475.1 Candidatus Hydrogenedentota bacterium | reverse complement strand
GAGATCTGACGCAACGACGAAGACATCGCAGCCGCGGCCTCGCCAAGTGTCGAGCCAAACATAGCGAAGGTCACATTCTCCGTTTGGACGCGAACAAGCACCGGCTCCGTTGTATCCGAAACATCGCCCATAACAAATGCTGCGTGAGTTTCGCCATTGATGATGTTCTCGTAAAGTATCGTGTGCCAGGTGCCGTATTCTGACGGCAGATCAGCCGCGGCGACGCGATGTACGAGAGTTTCCTTGGCTGTCCGATACTTAACGAGATCGGCAACGGAAATTATCTTCAGCCCATGCTTTTCCGCAAACGCCCGAAGCTCCGGCATACGTGCCATCGTGCCGTCGTCATTCATTATCTCGCAGATCACCGCTGCGGGCTGCAATCCCGCGATGCGTGCCATGTCAACACTCGCTTCGGTCTGACCGACACGAACCAGAACGCCACCGCGTTTTGCCCTTAGTGGAAATACGTGTCCCGGACGAGCGAGGTCTGCGGCACTCGACTCCGGATCGACGGCCGTAAGTATAGTTTTCGCCCGATCAGCCGCGGAGATGCCAGTCGTCACACCTTCGCGGGCCTCGATCGAGACTGTGAATGCCGTTCCCATGCTCGACGTATTCTCCGCAGTTTGCGGGAACAACTTTAACTCGTCGCAACGCTCTTCTGTCAGCGGCAAACAGATCAGCCCACGGCCATGAACAGCCATGAAATTGATGATCTCCGGGGTTACTTTTTCC
>JAEUWI010000211.1:260-739 GCA_016791475.1 Candidatus Hydrogenedentota bacterium | reverse complement strand
GGTACCCGATGCGGACGCGTTCCGCGATGTTCTGGAGCTTGGGGGCATTGCGCGGCGGGAAGGCGGATTGTCTCGGCGCGAGGACGCCATGACAAGCGGCACACTGGAGTTCGTTGTAGAGCAGCAGGCCGGGGGAGACTGTACTCGCGGCGTCACCGGCGCGTTCGAAGCCCGGCACGACCGGAGCTGCGCCGGCGCCGGATACTATCGCGATGCACAGTGCGATACAGAATGTTCTGAGCGGCACGTTCGACTCCCGGATCTTGGTTTGATCGTGGTGGACTACGTGGACTTAGTGGACAGGGTGGACGAAGTGAAGCGCGTGGACTCGGCGCCTGACTCTCTTCACCCTTCACCCTTCACCCTTCACCCTTCACCCTTTCGGCCTTCAGGGCCTCGATCCACGGTTTCAGATACACGCCAGTGTCGTGGTAGGTGCGGCCACTGAAGAGATTGCCGTCGACTACGGATGCTTCGTT
>JAEUWI010000211.1:0-250 GCA_016791475.1 Candidatus Hydrogenedentota bacterium | reverse complement strand
GAGGTCGAATTTGCACTTGGGCACGGTCGCCATGCGCCGCCCGCGCACGCAATCGGCGTAGGCGGGGATTTCGACGCCGTGGCACACGCTGGCGACGGGTTTGTTCTGTTCGAAGAAATACCTGGTCGCGCGGACGAGATCCTGGTCGTAGCGGATGTATTCGGGGGCGCGCCCGCCGGAGAAAAAAATGCCAAGGTAGTCCTCGGGCACAATCTCTGAGAATGCGATGTCGGCCTGGATTGTATAGCCC
>JAEUWI010000210.1 GCA_016791475.1 Candidatus Hydrogenedentota bacterium | reverse complement strand
AGCGGGCCGTAGAACCCCGATGCACGCCGTCGCACCTCGACGGCAGACAACGGAGGTCTCATGAACCGCTTCACGCTGCTCGCCGTCCTCGTGGTGCTCACTGGCTGCAACCGCGCCGTCCAGACGTCGTTCACGCGCCCGCCCTCGATGGCGATCGCGCCCGACCCGGACGATCTGCCCCCCACCGCCGACGCCATCGCCGCCGTCGAGCAGGCGCTCAAGAACACCACCGTGCGCTTCGCGTTCGATCAGGATCAGCTCACACACGAGGCCCAGCAGTCGCTGCAGCACCTCGCGCGGGTGCTGAGGAAGCACCCCAACGTGAAGATCACCGTGGCCGGCAACTGCGACGAGCGCGGCACCGAGGAGTACAACTTCCTGCTCGCGCAGCGCCGCGCCGAGGCGGCCGCGCACTACCTCTGGGTGCTCGGCGTGCGGGAGCGCCAGCTCGAGACGATCAGCTACGGCGCCGAGCTCCCGCTGAGCCTCGAGGGCACTGAGGAGGCCTGGGCGCTCAACCGCCGCGACGACCTCACCGTGAAGCGCGTCACGCCGGTCGCGTCCATCGCGCCCTGACTCATCGAAGCTCGAGGCCGCGCCGTTCTGTCAGCGACGCGGCTTCACGCGGGGCGCTTCCTTCGCCGCGACGATCTCGAGCGACAGATCCATCGCCCGCGCCGAGTGCGTGAGCGCCCCCATCGACACGAAGTCCACGCCCAGCTTCGCCAGCACGGGCAGCCG
>JAEUWI010000209.1 GCA_016791475.1 Candidatus Hydrogenedentota bacterium | reverse complement strand
AGAAGGAGTTCGGGGCGGCGGGGCGTGAGGTGGTGATCGAGGAGCGTCTGGACGGGCCGGAGGTCTCGGTCATGGCGCTGGTGGACGGGCGCTCGATCTACGTGCTGGAGACCTCGCAGGATCACAAGCGGCTGCTGGATGGGGACAAGGGGCCGAACACGGGCGGGATGGGTGCGGTCTGCCCGTCGCCACGGGTTGATGATGCGCTGATGGCGCGGGTGGAGCGAGAGGTGCTGGTGCCGACGGTGGACGCGCTGCGACGCGAGGGGATCGAGTATCGCGGGGTTTTGTACGCGGGGCTGATGCTCACGCACGGGGGCCCGAAGGTGCTGGAGTTCAACTGCCGATTCGGCGACCCGGAGTGCCAGGCGATCGTGTCGCGGCTGGAGTCGGACGTGATCGATCTGATGGAGGCGACGTGCCGGGGGACGCTGGACTCGTGCGAGATCGCATGGAGGTCGGGGGCGTCGTGCTGCGTGGTGGTGGCGGCGCCGGGGTATCCGAACGAGCCGCGAGCGGGGCTGCCGATCGCGGGGCTGGATCGGGCTGGTGCGGTGCCGGGGGTGACGGTGTATCACGCGGGGACGGCGCGGGACCGCGAGGGCCGGGTGGTGACCGCGGGGGGCCGCGTGCTGGGCGTGACGGGGGTGGGCTCGTCTGCGGCCGAGGCGCGGGCGCGGGCGTATGAGGCGTGCGGGCTGATCCAATTCGAGGGGATGCAGTACCGACGCGACATCGGGG
>JAEUWI010000208.1 GCA_016791475.1 Candidatus Hydrogenedentota bacterium | reverse complement strand
AGGATCGCCATCGGGCGGCCGGACATTCCGATCCACGGGGCGCCGCCCTGACGGACTTCGCCCAGGTGGTCCTGTGTCTCAACGAATGCATCTATGTGGAATAATCCAAACCCGGTTTCACGCCGCGACCTTCTGCGCCGGGCCGGATGCGGAGCGGGCCTGCTGGGACTGGCCGGACTTCTTCGCGATGAGCACCTGCTCGGCGGGGAGACCTCCGCGGATCCGCTTCTGGCGCGTCCGGCACCCCACCGTGCCCGCGCCCGCTCCGTTATCTGGCTGTTCATGAACGGAGGTCCCAGCCAGGTGGACACCTGGGACTACAAGCCCGGATTGATCCGCAGCGACGGAAAGGAACTGGAGGGGTTTGACAAGAAAACCGGGTTCTTTGCGGAGTCGGTCGGTCCGATCATGAAGTCGCCCTTCTCCTGGGCGCCTGGGTCAGCGATCTGTTTCCCCACCTTTCTGCGCACGTGGACAAAATGGCGTTCCTTCATTCGTGCCATACCCAGTCCAACAATCACAGTCCGGCGCTCTTCATGATCAACACGGGATCCACCCGCATGGGCTTTCCCTGCGTGGGATCCTGGGTGACCTACGGCCTCGGGAGCGAAAGCCGAAACCTTCCGGCATTCGTCGTCATGAGCGATCCGCTGGACCGCGGCCTGCCCAAGGGCAACGCCAGCAACTGGGGGGCGGGATTTCTCCCCTCCGTGTATCAGGGCACCTGGCTGCGTCCCAAGGGC
>JAEUWI010000207.1 GCA_016791475.1 Candidatus Hydrogenedentota bacterium | reverse complement strand
CGTCGACCGCCACGAGATCGACAAACTCGACATGGACATTGCCCTCGGCATCACCGCCGACGCCGCCGACTTCCTCTCCGCACTGGACAAGGCACCCGCACCACCGATGCCCGAACGCGATGCCTGGCTGGCGCGCATTGGCGACTGGAAGGCACGTTACCCGGTCAATGACGGCCATCCATTCCCGGACAGCGGCCCCATCAACCACTACCATTTCGTCTCGGCACTGTCCGCAGCGCTCCCGCCCGAGATGCTGATCGCGACCGGCAGCTCCGGGCTGGCTATCGAAGTGTTCTACACGGTCTTCCGCAACAAACCCGGCCAACGCGTATTCCTGACCTCCGGCCTCGGCTCGATGGGCTACGGCCTGCCCGCCGCCATCGGCGCCTGCTTCGCCAATGGAAAAAAACCGATGGTCGCCATTGAAAGTGACGGCAGCCTGCAACTCAACTTACAGGAACTGGCCACCCTGCGTGCTCAGAACCTGCCGATCTGCCTGATCGTAATGAACAACGGCGGCTACGCCTCCATCCGCAACACCCAGCGCAACTACTTTGCCGGCCGCCACGTCGGCACCGGCCCGGAGGCTGGCCTGTTGCTGCCTGACCTAGAACAGGTCGCCGCCACCTATGACCTGCTATTCCGACGCATCACCGACGCCGCCGATCTGGCCCCGGTACTCAATGAGGTAGCCGGCCAGCCGCAGGCGATGATCGTGGACGTCCAGCTGACGCCGAACGAAAC
>JAEUWI010000206.1 GCA_016791475.1 Candidatus Hydrogenedentota bacterium | reverse complement strand
GCCGTTTCCCTGCTCAGGCCATTTGCCGTCGATGTTGCGAGCGGGGTTGAATCGTCGCCGGGGATAAAAGATCCGAAATGGGTCGAGTCATTCATTCGAATTGCGAAACAAGCATGACCAGTTACGAACCAAACGATCGAGGTTATTGGGGTGAGTTCGGCGGGCGATTTGTTCCGGAAACGCTGGTCGCACCGCTGGATGAGCTGACCGAGTCCTTTTTTGCATACCGCGATGATGCCGCCTTTCGCGCGGAATTTGATGAACTGCTCAGAGATTTTGTCGGCAGGCCGACACCTCTATATTTCGCTGAACGGTTGACCGAGGTCCTGGGCGGTGCTCGGGTCTACCTGAAACGTGAGGATCTGAACCACACGGGCGCCCACAAGATTAATAACTGCATCGGTCAGATACTTCTGGCACGACGGATGGGCAAAACGCGGATCGTCGCAGAGACCGGCGCTGGCCAGCACGGCGTTGCCACGGCGACGGTCTGTGCCCATTTTGGGCTTGCTTGTGTCGTTTATATGGGCACTGAAGACATGCGTCGGCAGGAACTGAATGTCTTCCGCATGCGCTTGCTCGGAGCCGAGGTCCGAGGGGTTGATTCAGGATCAAGGACGCTGAAGGATGCTATCAACGAGGCACTTCGAGATTGGGTCACCAATGTCGCCGACACATATTACTTGCTCGGTTCGGCACTCGGCCCGCATCCGTATCCGTTAATGGTTCGTGAATTTCAGAGCATC
>JAEUWI010000205.1 GCA_016791475.1 Candidatus Hydrogenedentota bacterium | reverse complement strand
GGGCTTCCAGGCTCATAGCACCCCCGCCATCCAATCGGGTTTTGCAGAGGGCTGTTGCTGCGACTTCACGCCCCACCGCTCCGCATTCCCTAGCCATGTGCGGAATGCGGCTTGCCAGTCCTTGAACGTCGTTCCCTTGGCTAGGTGATGGTCCGTAAATCGACGAAGCTCGGCGTCAAGGTCAAGGCCATGTTTTGCAGCAAGCGCCTTACCCGTGTCGTTCGGCTCAAAGTCGGCAGGAAGTTGGCAAGCCTTGCGAGAAGGTTTGGATTTGGAGGCTGCGTCATCAGCGCCAATATCATCCTTCTCCTTCTCCTTCTCCTTCTCCTTCTCCGGGGGTGAATGGTCGGCGTCCGTTCGGCGGACATTCGCCGAATGTTCGGCTGCTGTGCGACGAACTTTCTGTCCTACGCTCCCATCAGGACGAGGATATTTGCCCGTTTTCGTGTCCGGTTTTTGGTGCTTATCCCAGCCTGTCACATACCAGTAGCGGGTTCCATCGACTTCGTACTCCGCAAGCAGTCCATTCGCCGTAAGTTCGGCGACCATTCGCCGAACGTCATCCGTACTGATGGCGTCAGCAGGGAAAACCTCCATCTTCAGACGAGCGCACGATGCAGGATGAACGCCGTAGTCGTCGCAGAACGACCACATGCCGATGAACAGTAGTCGAGCGTTCGGCGAACATTCGGCGATTTGTTCGCTCGTCCAGAACTCGGGCTTGATACTGCGGATGCGGGCCATTAC
>JAEUWI010000204.1 GCA_016791475.1 Candidatus Hydrogenedentota bacterium | reverse complement strand
AAAAACAGCGCCGCGCCGACCAGCTCGCTGGGCTGGGCATGACGGCCGAGCGGTGTGCGCGACACGATGTGCTGGTGGACGGCGTCGTTTTGGATCAGGGCCTGGGCAAAGCGCGTCTCGACCAAGCCGGGGGCGATGGCGTTGATGCGGATGCCGGCTCCGCCGACCTCGGTGGCCAAGGTCTGGGTCATCGAGATGATCGCCGCCTTGGTCATGCCATAGCAGCCTTGGAAGGGGGCGGCGCGCAGGCCGGCAACGCTGGCAACGTTGATGATCGAGCCGGGCGCACCGCGTCGCTGCAGGTGGCGGATGACCTCGCGAGCGGCGGCGAAGTAGCCCTTTACGTTGACCTCGAAGGTCTTGTCGAACGCGGCATCGGGGGTATCGACCAGCGGCCCGAAATAGGGATTGGTCGCGGCGTTGTTGACGAGCACATCGACCTGGCCAAAGGCAGCAATCGCCGCGTCGATCATGGCCGCGATCTCGGCGCTTTTTCCGACGTGGCAGGCGATGGGCAGGGCGGTACCCCCTGCGGCGGTGATGCGGTCACAGACGGCCTGCAGATCGGCGAGCTTGCGCGACGCCAAGACCACTTTCGCGCCTTGGCTGGCAAAGGCGGTGGCCATGGCTTCGCCGATGCCGCGGCTGGCACCGGTCAGGACGGCAACTTTGCCGTCGAGTCGAAACAACGAACTGGGGCTCGACATGAGGGGCTCCTTGCTGGGGCGCGCCATCTGCCGTGTCTGTCCTC
>JAEUWI010000203.1 GCA_016791475.1 Candidatus Hydrogenedentota bacterium | reverse complement strand
CGCCTCTTGGCTGGATTCCGGAAAACCGGATGCGGAGGTGCTGGATGAGATGTTTCTCAGTACCCTCTCGCGTTATCCCAGCCCGCAAGAGAAGGACCGGCTGCTCACGCGCGTCGCCCGGGCTTCGGCCCGGCGCGAAACCTGGGAAGATCTTCTCTGGGCCATCCTCAATTCGAAAGAGTTCGTTTTCAATCATTGACGCCATGGACTTCCATACCAATTGCGACGGTTCTTCTCGACGCGATTTTCTGCGCTTCGGCATGCTCGGTCTCGGCGGCCTCTCGCTGCCGCGGTTCCTGAAGGCCCAGACCACACCCACGAAATCTCTCATTTTCGTCTGGCTCGGCGGTGGTGCTCCGCAGATGGATATGTACGACATGAAGCCGGACGCACCGTCGGAGATTCGAGGCGAATTCAAACCGATCTCCACCAGCATCCCCGGCTTTCAAATGTGCGAACTCATGCCGCACACCGCCAAACAGGCCGACAAACTCTGCATCATCCGCTCGGTCACCTCCGTCGACCTGGGCTCGCACGAGCGATCCTCCCGTTATCTGCAAACCGGCGTCCTGCCGGTGCCCAATACCGACTTCGCCTCGTTCGGCTCAATGTACGTCAAGGAGAAGAAACTCGGCGGTCCCGTTCCGCCCTATGTCGGAATCCTCAAGCCTCTGGAACGCGGCTGGGGGGCGGGCTTCCTCGGCGCGCAGTACGACCCGCTGATGGCCGGCGACCCTTCCGTCAAAGACTAT
>JAEUWI010000202.1 GCA_016791475.1 Candidatus Hydrogenedentota bacterium | reverse complement strand
CCTCAACAAGCCATTTAAAAAGGGGTCAAATCCGCTTCAGCACGGCGCTTCCACGTTCTTGCCGGCGTACCAGCGCCAGGTGATGAACAGGCAACTGAGGTAGAACAGCGCGAACACCACCAGCGCCGCCTGATAGCCGCCGGTCAGGTCGATGGACGCGCCGTAGGCGATGGGGATGAAGAAGCCGCCGAACGCCGCCACCGCCGAACTGAAGCCGAGCGTGGCGGCCGCTTCGGTCGCGGCCAGGCGCGACGCCTGCTCCAGACCCGCGCGGTCCGCCCCGTGCAACTGCCGCTGGCGCAGGACGCGGAAAATGATCGGGATCATGCGGAAGGTGGAGCCGTTGCCGATGCCCGCCGCGACGAACAAGATCAGATACATGATGATGAAACCGCTCATATTGCCGTCGCCGCCGTTCAGCCCCGGCAGGAACAGCAGCGCGCCGAAGGAGGCCGCCGCCATCGCCACGAATACCCAGCAAGTGATGATCGCGCCGCCGATCCGATCCGACAGCCAGCCGCCAAGCGGGCGGATCAGCGCCGCCAGCAGCGGGCCGACGAAAGCGAATTTGAAGGCGTTGGCGTTCGGAAACGCGGTATTGACCAGCATCGGGAACGTGGCCGCCAGCCCGATGAACGAACCGAAGGTGCCGGTATACAGCCAGCTCATCAGCCACTGATGCTTGTGGCGGAAGATCGCCACCTGCTCGGCAAAACCGGCCTTGACCGTGGCGATATTGTCCATGCCGAACCAC
>JAEUWI010000201.1:294-754 GCA_016791475.1 Candidatus Hydrogenedentota bacterium | reverse complement strand
GTCGTTGGACGAATACACCGTTACGGAGATGGCCTGGGTGTCGGTGCTGCCCTGGTCGTCGGCGACCTGCACGATCACGTCATAGATGTTGTCGCCACCGGCGTCGGTGGGCGCCTCGAAGTCGGGGGCCGTGATGAAGCTGAGCGCGCCGGTGCTGGCGTCGATCTGGAAGTGGGCGGCGTCGGCGTCGGTGGCCGTTACGGTCATCACGGCGGTGGTGTTCTCGGCGACGTTGGCCGTGTTGCTGCTGGTGATCAGTGGGGGGCTGTCGTTGGACGAATACACCGTGACGGAGATGGCCTGGGTTTCGGTGCTGCCCTGGTCGTCGGCGACCTGCACGATCAGGTAGTAGATGTTGTCGCAGCCGGTATCCGTAGGCGCCTCGAAATCAGGCGCAGTGATGAAGCTGAGTACGCCGGTGCTGGCGTCGATCTGGAAATGGGCGGCGTCGGCGCCGCCG
>JAEUWI010000201.1:0-284 GCA_016791475.1 Candidatus Hydrogenedentota bacterium | reverse complement strand
GCTGGTCGGCGTCGGTTGCGGTGACGGTCATCACGACCGTGGTGTTCTCGGCGACGTTGGCGGTATTGCTGCTGGTGATGACCGGGGCGCTGTCGTTGGCGGAGATCACCGTGACGGCGATGGCCTGGGTATCGGTGCTGCCCTGGTCGTCGGCGACCTGCACGATCAGGTTGTAGATGTTGTCGCTGCCGGTATCCGTAGGCGCCTCGAAATCAGGCGCAGTGATGAAGCTGAGTACGCCGGTGCTGGCGTCGATCTGGAAATGGGCGGCGTCGGCGCCGCCG
>JAEUWI010000200.1 GCA_016791475.1 Candidatus Hydrogenedentota bacterium | reverse complement strand
CAGCTTGTCGTGCTGCGCGCTCTGACCCAGAAAAATATTTTCTCCAGTCGAAAGGGTTCCCAAACTTCCCCGGCCGCGCGCAGTTCACCGCCGGCAGGCCGTTGATGGCACGCGAGGCAGCCTGCAGGCTGAATCCCCGGGCGCGCGAGAGGCGGAGGCGGACGGGGGTGATCACTGACATACCCCTCCGATCATCCGCAGAATGGTTGGGAAGTAGATCGCCGCCATCACGCACAGGAGCAGGAAACCAGCGCCGACCATCTCAAGGAAATCGTCCATCTTTACCCTACGACCTCCGGCACCTCGTCATGCGTGCGCCCGTCGCGCATATTCATGCGCCCACCCCCTCAATCCGTTTGCTGATCATCGCGAAGCGCGCGCTGTTCCATGTGCGCTCCGCAGCGGCTTTGCGCGCCGAGACCATCGCCTTTTCGTATGAGCTTTGGGCATCAGACGAAGCGCCGGGTGGGTAGCGCGTGCACTTGCCAGCCGCAACAGCTTCGTCAATCAGGCGCAGTTCTTCTTCGCGAGTCATGGCTGATGCTTCCGCAGAGCGTTGCGGATGTCTGTCCAATTTTGCTGTATGCATTCCGTGTCCTATCCTTCGCGCACCAGTGCGCGCACCACGGCCCTGCTTGGAAACTTCCGGCATTACCGGGCCGGAAGAGAGATGATCGCGCAGGTCGATAAGTCTGGCCGCCATGTAAGAAACATCTTCTGGTGACGGATCAAGCTCGTAGTTCATTATTTCGCTC
>JAEUWI010000199.1:504-755 GCA_016791475.1 Candidatus Hydrogenedentota bacterium | reverse complement strand
GACTATCCAGCTGGCCAGGACATCATTCGTCCCTTCGACAACCCGATCAAGAAGGACTCGCACCTGGTCATCCTGCACGGCAACCTGTCGCCGACCGGCGCGGTCGCCAAGATCACCGGCAAGGAAGGCCTGCGCTTCGCAGGCCGCGCGCGCGTCTATCACGGCGAGGAAGCGGCGCTGGCCGGCATCCTCAACGGCGAGGTGGTCGCCGGCGATGTCATCGTGATCCGCTACGACGGTCCGAAGGGTGG
>JAEUWI010000199.1:0-466 GCA_016791475.1 Candidatus Hydrogenedentota bacterium | reverse complement strand
CGATGGTCGCTTCTCCGGCGGCTCGCACGGCTTCGTGGTGGGTCACATCACGCCGGAAGCTTTCGATGGCGGCCCAATTGCACTGGTAGAGGACGGCGATGCCATTACCATCGATGCGGAAAGCCGCGAGATCAGTCTGGGTGTGTCGGATGCCGTGCTTGCCGAGCGCCGAGCGCGCTGGACGCAACCGAAACCGCGCTACACGCGAGGCGTGCTGGCCAAGTACGCAAGACTGGTCTCCAGCGCCGCGGAGGGCGCCGTCACCGATAAGTAAGAGGGGGACCGCCCAAGAAACGGAACAACTCGTACGCAAGACAATACGCATAAACGAGGGTCTACGATGGATTTCGGGTATCGGCCATTATGCATATCCCATTTCCACAGCCGCCCATTACCGGCAATCACCTGCCGTTGGAGATCCCGTCAGAATTTCCCTCGTCGGATTGTCCTGGCTGACCGGTTTAGG
>JAEUWI010000198.1 GCA_016791475.1 Candidatus Hydrogenedentota bacterium | reverse complement strand
TCGCCGGCGATCACGCCGCCACGGCCGTCGAGCAGGATGATGTGGTCGGCGTAGCGTGCGGCGAGGTTGATGTCGTGCAGCACCAGCACGCTCCCGCGCGCGGTACCCTGCTCGCGCAGCAGGCGCTGGAAGAGCTCGAGCGCGGCGATCTGGTGGTGCAGGTCGAGGTGGTTGAGCGGCTCGTCGAGCAGGAACAGGCGCGGCGCCTGCGCGAGCAGGGTGGCGATGCCCACGCGCTGGCGCTCGCCGCCCGAAAGCGTCTGCACGTCGCGCTGCTCGAAGCCGGCCAGCCCGACCGACTCCAGCGCCGCGCGCGCGATCGCCACGTCCTGCGGCCCCTCCCAGCCCCAACGCCCCAGGTGCGGGTGGCGGCCGACCAGCACGGTCTCGAGCACGCTCGCCGCGAAGGGGTCGGGCTGCTGCTGCGCGAGCAGGCCGCGGAACCGCGCCGCCTCCAGCGCCGGCCAGGCCGCATAGGGCAGGCCGCCGATGCGCACCTCGCCCACCGTGGGCTCGCGCAGTCCGGCCAGGGTGTGCAACAGCGTGGTCTTGCCCGCGCCGTTGGGGCCGAGCAGCACCAGGCACTCGCCCGCCGCCAGGCTCAGGCTGAACTCGCAGCACAGCCAGCGCTCGCCCACCTCGAGCGCGAGGCGCTCGGCCTCGAGCAAGGGGGCGTCATCCACGGGCAAGGCGCGGCGGGCGGCGTTCATGGCGTGCCGCGCGGGTTGCGCGAGAGCAGGAAGAGGAAGACCGGCA
>JAEUWI010000197.1 GCA_016791475.1 Candidatus Hydrogenedentota bacterium | reverse complement strand
AGTTCGGACAGTACGCAGTCACCGCACCGCTGGGCAAAGGCGGGATGGGAGAAGTGTATTTGGCCGAAGACGCTCGGCTCAAACGCAAAGTGGCGCTCAAGCTGTTGCCCGCTGAGTTCACTCAGAATTCCGAACGGCTGCGCCGCTTCGAGCAGGAAGCGCAAGCGACCTCCGCGCTCAATCATCCCAATATCATCACGATTCACGAAATCGGCGCGCACAACGGCACGCATTACATCGCTACGGAATTCATCGCCGGGCGAACGTTGCGCGATCACTTGCGACAACCATTGCCGCTGGATGAATCGCTGAACATCGCGCTGCAAATGGCGAACGCGCTCGCCGCTGCACACGACGCCGGGATCATTCACCGCGACATCAAGCCCGAAAATGTGATGGTGCGCAGTGACGGCATTGTGAAGGTGCTGGATTTCGGCCTGGCAAAACTCACAGAACGACACGGCGACGTGGCGATGGGGCGACAGGGCGAAGAAGCAGATACTTGGCTCGCCGAGTCGTCCCGTCCCCCTGTCGCCGCGTCGCACTCCACCACGCCTGGCACAGTGATGGGAACCGCGAGTTACATGTCACCCGAACAAGCGCGCGGCGAGAAAGTAGATGCACGTTCTGACCTGTTTAGTTTGGGCATCGTGCTGTACGAAATGATCGCCGGGCGGCAACCATTTTCCGGCGTGAATATGTTGGATGTAATCGGCGCGATCTTGCATCAGGAACCAGCGCCGTTGCCAGCACAAAACGAA
>JAEUWI010000196.1 GCA_016791475.1 Candidatus Hydrogenedentota bacterium | reverse complement strand
AAAAGGGGCGAACGCGAACTCACAGTTAAGCGCATTAACCATCAGAAGTCACTACACGAAGTGCGTATACATACCGTAGAAATGGTCTATCCTGGGCAGTACACTGTAGAAATGAGCTTTGAAGCACCGATTACCAACGGCATGACGGGCATTTACCCGTGTTATTGGAAAGACGCCGAGGGGCAAGAGCAAAAACTGTTTGCGACTCAATTTGAAAGCCATCATGCCCGTGAGGCATTCCCGTGTATAGACGAACCCGAAGCTAAGGCCGTGTTTGATTTTACGCTTATTACACAGGATGGCGTGCAGGTTCTTGGGAATACGCCCGCTGCTACGCAGCAGAGAGTCAAGAGACAAGAGTCAAGAGACAAGAGTACAGACCAAGGAATACAGACTACAGACTACAGACTACAGACTACCTTCGAGCCGACGCCGAGGATGTCTACTTATCTGTTGGCGTTTGTCACTGGTGATATGCACCGTAAAACTGCCAAAACAAAATCTGGCGTAAATGTAAACGTCTGGGCAACAGCCGCACAGCCAGCTAATTCGCTCGATTTTGCGCTAGATGCTGCCACCCGCAGCATAGAGTATTTCGAAGATTATTTTGGCGTGCCCTACCCCCTGGCCAAGGCCGACCACGTCGCCCTGCCCGACTTCAGCAGCGGCGCCATGGAAAACTGGGGGCTCATTACCTATCGTGAACGAGTTTTGCTTGACTACCCAGAAACAACAAGCCAGAGCACGCGAGAGTATATTGCCCTC
>JAEUWI010000195.1 GCA_016791475.1 Candidatus Hydrogenedentota bacterium | reverse complement strand
TTTCCGGGCGCATTTCTTCGAGGACCCGGTGTGCCCGGGATCGCTGGGGCTGGAGTCCTTTCTGCAATTGCTGAAGGTAGTGGCGGCGCGGCGTTGGGACCTCGGACCGGATGCGGTCTTTGAGACCATCGCGGTCGGCGAGGAACACGAGTGGGTGTACCGCGGCCAGGTTATTCCGAAAGACCGCGAAGTGACGGTGGAGGCTGTGATAACGTCCGTGGACGACAGCAAGCGCTTGTTGCACGCGGATGGATTCCTGGTGGTGGATGGCCGGGTGATTTACCAGATGAAGCGTTTCAGCCTGCGCTGCAGGGAGTAATCCGACGGCACAGCGCACTACACGCCACAAAAAATATTAAAGGATTTAACCACGAATGGACACGAATCAACACGAATAAGAGTTATTCAAGCATCCGATCCGGAGCCAAGAGTTCTTGAAGGAGAGGGTCACGCTCGCGACTGCGCGAAAACAATCGCAAGAAACGATGCATTCTTAATCATTCGTACTACTATCCGTCAGTATCTTGTTTTTTCAGCAAGTTTATTCGAGCGTCACGGCGTAATTCATTTATACAGAGTAGGTTACGTAGCCGAGACACGGGTTCGAAATTCACCCCAATTTAACGGCGATGCGACTCACACACCCCGATGGGGTAGGGTAACTTCCAGCCCTGGGCAACGCACCGGGATAACTCGAGCGGACCCTGAAAGGCCAGCACTGTTCGTGTGTCCACGCTGAACTGCGCTGCCCTTTCAGGGCGAAATCA
>JAEUWI010000194.1 GCA_016791475.1 Candidatus Hydrogenedentota bacterium | reverse complement strand
TCCCCCGCCCCCCGGCGCAGCAGGGTGCGCGGGTCGGCCGGGCCGACGCTGTGCTCGCCCACGTCGGGGATGGTCTCGCCCCGGCTGGCCGCCCGCAGCAGGCGCGGCGTGGCGTCGTAGAGGGCCACGCACAGGGCATCCAGCAGCGTGCTTTTGCCCGCGCCGGTGGGGCCGGTGATGGCAAACAGGCCGGCGCTGGCCAGGGGCTCGGACTGGAAGTCCACGCAGAACTCGGTGGCCAGGGAGGCCAGGTTGCGACCGCGGATGGCAAGGATTTTCATGCGTCGGGGGCCGCCCCGGCCGGGCTGGCAAGCAGTTCGTTGAAGGCGCCCATCAGCTCGGCGGGCGGTGCGTCGCCAAAGCGGTGGGCATACAGGCGCTGGAAGAAATCCGCCGGCCCCAGGGCTTCCAGCTCATCCACCGACAGGGCCGGCGCGGCGGCCTCATCGGCGCTGCGGGCATAGGTGGTTTCGATGCGGGCCAGCCGCACCGGCTTGTCGGCCAGGGCCGCCTCCACCCGGGCACGCAGGCCGGGCTCGGGCTGATCCAGGCGGACCCGCACCTGCAGGTAGGGCCAGCCGGCCTCGGGGCCGTCGGGCAGCGCCAGCGCCTCCAGGGCAGCCAGGGCCTCGTCCACCGGCGCCGGCGTGGCGGGCACCCGCAGCAAGTCCACCGCCCGGGGCACCCGCACATCCCGCACGCTGGCCACCGCCTCCCCGTCCAGATCCACCAACACGACCTGATGGGGGTAATGGATCTCGGAGAAC
>JAEUWI010000193.1 GCA_016791475.1 Candidatus Hydrogenedentota bacterium | reverse complement strand
TTACCTTGCCAATGTGGAGCAAAGAAAAAAGAGATAACCACGATAAACAGCAGAATAACAAGTAAATGTGGATATAATTTCTTAAAAACTGTATTAAACATATATTGGAAAATTATATTCAAAGGTATTTGTTATTTTGAAAATGGAGCTAGTTTGTTGGGGGGAAGAGGCCCAAGGACCAAAGAGGACCAAGGACCAAAGAGGACCAAGGACCAAAGAGGACCAAGGACCAAGGAGGACCAAGGACCAAAGAGGACCAAGGACCAAAGAGGACCAAGGACCAAAGAGGACCAAGGACCAAAGAGGACCAAGGACCAAGGAGGACCAAGCTGATAAGTGGAACGATATATCCTTTAGCCTTCAGCCTTCAGCCTTCAGCCTTCAGCCTAAAATTCAATATTAAACCATAACAGGATTGCAACATTAAACCATTGCAGAATTTTTACCTCAATCCTTGATTGATATCCATCAAGGCTTCTGGGCCGGGACACAATTGTTTTTCTGAAAGTGTGTTCAGAGGTTTTTTTGAAGTGTTTAAAAGTTGATGTAAGTCCTGACTTTCTTCATTGATATAAATTAATCCGGTCAAAATTTCACCTTTCGAATTTGCTTCATGCAATGCATGGACTGCAGAATCCCGATTGGTTGGGTCCCAGTCTGCTTGAAGTTTGTTGAGTTTGATAAGCGAACCATCGTGCATGCTTACCAATTTGTTACTTCCGGCTTCGTAAGTGGTTTTAATTTCTGCAGCATGCGGAACAAAATCA
>JAEUWI010000192.1 GCA_016791475.1 Candidatus Hydrogenedentota bacterium | reverse complement strand
AACCAAACAGAGAATCAACGAGTTAAACTGATCGGGAATCGATGGTCGCGGCGACCGGCCGATAACGTCCCGTTCGATTTACATCGAACTCCGTGCGGCGCCAATCGGCGGTCACGGTTCATGAACTGGCAAGCCTCGAAGTTCATCTGGGGCGCAGGGCGAGGGCATTGCCGCTTGCAGATGTTTCCGCACCGTCCGCCGATCCAGATTGGCGCGGCGGGCGACTTCCTCGTAGTTGCCGCAATTCCGATAGAGCAGGGCGCAGTAACCGGCCAGCAGGCTGCGGGCGTCCAGCATCCCGGCCTGTGCCTGCTGCCAAAAGTCGGTTTCGGTTGCCGGTTCGCCCTGATAGCGCCCCGTCAGCAGGATGCGCCGCACCGCCTGCTCCAGTTCCCGCACGTTGCCCGGCCAGCGATAATCCGCCGGCAGGTCGCGGCGGAGCGCGGTCAGCACCAGGTCGGCGGCTTCCGGGCTGGCCGCCCCGAACAGGCGCGCCACCAGCGCTCGCACCAGCAACTCCAGTTCGGCGGGAGTCTCCGCCAAACGCTGGCGCAAGGGCGGCACGGTGATGGCATCGGAACACAGCCGGTAGAAAAAATCCTCGCGGAATTTGCCCTGTTGGCGCAGTTCCACCAGCGATTGATGGGTGGCCGCGATGATCCGCCCGGAAAAGCGTTGCGATTTGTGGCTGCCGACGGGAGTGAACCCCCGCTCCTGCAACACCCGCAATAGCTTGATCTGCACGCCGAGACTCGCGTCGCCGATCTC
>JAEUWI010000191.1 GCA_016791475.1 Candidatus Hydrogenedentota bacterium | reverse complement strand
AAGCCGGGGAGCAGTCCTCGGCTTGGTTTGTTTTTTGTTCGCAGGTCCCTGAGCGAGGGGTGATTGGGCTCCAGGGAACATCACTGCTGAACATTGTGTTGGGCAAACATAGGTCATTCGGCAGAGGGCAACCCGAGCCAGTTGCAAGACCCCTCGCACCCGCGCTAATCCCACCCGACTTGCGCAGAAGCGGGTAATTTTGACGTTATAGCGAGTTGCTTGATACCCCGCCGTTGCGAAGAATAAAGGCTGCTGAGTGCGTTGCTGCGCATCTCAACAGGCAGGCAATCTCGGGCGGCGGAACTGTTAGGAGCACAATCGTAATGACTCTCTCGGGCACTTTGAAGCAACGTCGCCGCGCCTTCCACCCATGTCGCCAGGTAGCCGGATTTACCCTGGTTGAATTGCTGGTGGTGATTGCCATCATCGGCGTCTTGGTCGCGCTATTGCTTCCTGCGGTACAGGCGGCCCGCGAAGCGGCTCGGCGCGCTCAGTGCCAAAACAATCTGAAGCAGATGGGCCTTGCCGGGCTGAATCATCTCGACTCGCAAAAGCATTATCCTTCTGGCGGCTGGGGTGACTTCTGGATGGCCGACCCCAATCGCGGTTATGGCGAGAAGCAGCCGGGGTCGTGGCAGTACAACATGCTGGAGTACATGGAGCTTGGCGCTCTTCGCCGTCTTGGCGTGGGCGCTGCCTTCAACTCGGCGGCCTTTCAAACGGCGAGCACACAGCTCAACACCACGCCTGTCCCTGCGTTTACCTGCC
>JAEUWI010000190.1 GCA_016791475.1 Candidatus Hydrogenedentota bacterium | reverse complement strand
GATGCTTACAACATGAACCTTTCTGACAGAAGGGCAAAATCAACTGTTCAGTACGTTATTTCTAAAGGAATCGACAAATCCAGAATTTCTGGAAAAGGTTATGGCGAGAGCGAGCCTAAAGTGGATTGCAAAGAAAACTGTACAGAAGAAGATCATGCTAAAAACAGAAGAAGTGAATTCTTGATTATCAAGAGATAATTTCTAAAGTCAATAGAAAAAAGGGTTGCTTTTCAGCAACCCTTTTTTTATAGTGGAAAGTGGAAAGTGGAAAGTGGAAAGTGGAAAGTGGAAAGTGGAAAGTGGAAAGTGGAAAGTGGAAAGTGGAAAGTGGAAAGTGGATAGAAAATTATTGAAGATAAACAATTTTATACTTCTTTTTTAAGGCGTAGGTTTTTAGTCTTTATTCTTTGGGATTACTTTTATAGATAAGCTAGTGTTAAAAGGTGTTTTTTGGCTTTTTAAGAGGCTTTGTCTCAAATTAGATGTTTCTTATTTGGCAATGTTTTTTTGATGTTAATAATCGCATGTTTCAAAAGATTTTGGAAAGCAAATTAGAACAACTCAAACGGGAATTAATGGTTGGGAACTTTATGTGCTTTATGTTTAAAAAGAGCAGCTTAAAAACAAATCTTTTACATTCTTTAATTAACAGGCTGCTTCTTAAATCGGTGTAATTATTTTAATCTGTGGCTAAATCTAATTTAAATAGAATTGTGAAAAACCTCTTAGTTTGGAAATTCTCCCGTACAATATTCTTTTTTTGAGTTTT
>JAEUWI010000189.1 GCA_016791475.1 Candidatus Hydrogenedentota bacterium | reverse complement strand
CGTGCTCGAGGCCGTCTCCATCGCGCACACCGGCGGCAAACCCATCGTGGCGGCCGAGGCCTTCACCTCCAACCCCGGCGAAGACTGGATGGCCGACCCCGCCGCCATCAAGGGGGTCGGCGACTGGGCCTTTGCCGCCGGCCTCAACCGCCTCGCCATCCATCGTTACCAGCATCAACCCTGGCTCGACCGCTGGCCCGGCATGACCATGTGGGAATATGGCGTGCACTGGGAACGCACGCAGACGTGGTGGCCGATGGCTTCCGCCTTCCACGAATACCTCGCGCGCTGCCAGTTCATGCTGCGGCAGGGCCAACCGGTGGCGGACATCCTCTATCTCGCCCGCGAAGGCGCCCCCATGATTTTCCGCCCGCCTTCCTCGGCCACCGTGGGCAAACGCCCCGACCGTCGCGGCTACAACTTCGACGGCTGCGCCCCCGAGGTCCTGCGGGAACGCGCCCGCGTCGAGGCCGGCCGCCTCGTCTTCCCCGACGGCATGAGCTACCGCGCGCTGGTGCTGCCGGAGAACGAGACGATGACGCCCGAGCTGCTGCGCACGGTGCACGCGCTCGTGCAGGCCGGGGCCACGGTCATCGGCCCGCGCCCCGCCAAGTCGCCCAGTCTCGCCGGCTTCCCCGGCAGCGATGCGGAAGTCCGCCGGCTCGCGGCGGAGCTCTGGGGACCTTGCGATGGCGTCAACGTCAAGGAGCACGCCTTCGGCGCCGGCCGCGTCATCTGGGACGCCTCCGCCGTCACCCCCGTGGCGGCCG
>JAEUWI010000187.1:472-772 GCA_016791475.1 Candidatus Hydrogenedentota bacterium | reverse complement strand
AAGGTGGCGCGCCGCATCGCCCACGTGCTCACCGGCGGCGACATCCCGGCGGGCACCTGGGTCGACGAGCAGCACATCCTCGACCTCGAGCGCGAGGGCTTCCTCAGCCTGCTCGGCGAAGAGAAGACCATGGAGCGCATCACGCACTTCATCTCGACCGGCAAGGTCCTGCGCAACTAACGACCGTCGCGAACCAACCTACGAACACGTGAGGCAAACATGAGCAAGAACCCCCGTGATCCGGTCGTGGTCGCCGCGGTGCGCACGCCCGTGACCAAGTCCAAGAAGGGCGGCCTCAAA
>JAEUWI010000187.1:0-462 GCA_016791475.1 Candidatus Hydrogenedentota bacterium | reverse complement strand
AAGACACACGCCCTGACGACCTGCTCATCATCGCCCTGCAGGGCGTGCTGGCGAAGGTCCCCGGTTTTGACGCCGCCTTGATCGACGACGTGGTGGTGGGCACCGCGATGCCCGAGGGTGAGCAGGGCATGAACGTGGCCCGCATCGCCAGCCTCGGCGCCGGCCTGCCCGACACCGTGCCGGCGATGACCCTGAACCGCTTCTGCAGCAGCGGCCTCGAGGCCCTGGCCCAGGCGGCGAGCAACATCGCCGCCGGCTGGTACGACGTGGCCATCGCGGCCGGCGTTGAGAGCATGACGATGATCCCGATGGGCGGCGACCGCCCCTCGCCCAACCCGACGCTGATGGCGGAGCACCCCGAGATCTACGTCACGATGGGCATGACCAGCGAGAACGTCTGCAGCCGCTTCGGGGTCGCCCGGGCCGACCAGGACGCCTTCGCCGCCGCCTCGCACACGAAGG
>JAEUWI010000186.1 GCA_016791475.1 Candidatus Hydrogenedentota bacterium | reverse complement strand
ATTTGCGGCGCGTCTGGGCGAATTCCCTCTTGCGAATGTACGCGGACGCGGGTAGTTTAATGTGCGATGAGGGATTGGGTTCGTAGCGCGGCGCAACCCGTTTCAATTCCAAATGGTTGCCACGCCGCCGTCTCTCGTCCAGAGCAGGCGATTCCCGGTTGAATCGCCCCCTTCTGTTGCAGCACATTCGCACGACGCCTGCGGCAAATGCCGCGCGGTCGTTGCCGATGCCCTTAGGTTGGCATCGCTCGTTCACCGATTCGTGTGTTTCCCGACGGTCCGCTTGAGCCGCCGATCGCCGGATAGACGTCAGGTCCGACCGAGCCCGAAAGGAATCCAGATGTCGTTCACGAGAAGTCGCACGCGCGCATTCACCCTGATCGAACTGCTGGTGGTGATCGCAATTATTTCGCTGCTGATGGCGATTCTGCTGCCGTGGTTGACGAACGCCCGCGAGCAGGCTCGGCGCGTGAAGTGCCTTGCGAATCTTCAACAGCAGGGCAGCATCGCGCAGATGAACGCCCAAACGGACAAGTACAGCCGGCTCCATCCTCCGCACCCTTGCACAAGAGAAGACGGTCACCTTCCGACTGATTCGACCAGTGTCCCGATTACATCACTTCGTTACTACATGGGCACCGGCGACCATGAATACGGCGGCAAGGACGGTGAAGTGGACCTCGGCGGCCAGTTTGGACGCGAGTATGCATTCCAGGGAACCGGTGGCCATGACGGCAAAGACTCGGCTCGTCGCTACATGAACAAGTTCTTGTA
>JAEUWI010000185.1 GCA_016791475.1 Candidatus Hydrogenedentota bacterium | reverse complement strand
TGAGCAAAAAACCGATTTTGATGGGTTGTTCTTGGGCTCGCGCGGCCGACGGCAACAGCGGGGAGACGGCCAGCGCGAGCAGCAGCCCCGCGAGGCGGATCGCGGCCAACGGCTCGACCGTTCTGCGGGACGGTGGTTTTGACCTGTTCATGACGCCCTCCGGGTAAAATTGATGGGGCCCTTGGCTGCGGGGAGCGATGGACGCCCGCTCCCGCAATCGCTGCTTACCCGCGTTTCTTCTTGCTCAGCACGTCAAACCACACCGCCAGGATGATGATGCAGCCCTTGATGATCAATTGGTAAAAAGTCGGCACTTCCAGCAGGCTCATGCCATTGTTCAACACGCTGATGATAAACGCGCCGATCACCGTACCGATGATGGTGCCCACGCCGCCGGAGAAGCTGGTGCCGCCGATGATGACCGCCGAAATCGCGTCCAGCTCGAACATGTTGCCGAGATTGGGGGACGCGCCGTTCAGCCGCGAGGCCAGCATGATCCCGGCCAGAGCCGACAAGGTGGTGATGATGCAGTAGATGGCGAACTTCATCCGCTTGATGTTGATGCCCGACAAGCGCGCCGCTTCCTCGTTGCCGCCCATCGCGTAAATCCGGCGGCCGAATTTGGTGTGTTGCAGCGTGAAGCTGCCGATGAAAGCGATGACGGCGAAAATCGCGACCGGGTAGGGTAGCCCGCGATAGGAAAAGGCGTACAGGGTAATCGCGCCGGCCAGCACGATCACCGCCGCCGCCGCGATCGGTTCCTGCGGTTTGACGGT
>JAEUWI010000184.1 GCA_016791475.1 Candidatus Hydrogenedentota bacterium | reverse complement strand
AAGCCGAATTCGCCGCCTTTCACGGCGTCCAATATGCCATCAGCGTAGCCAACGGAACCGACGCGATCGAGCTGGCGCTGCGAGCGGGCGGCGTCGGGCGCGGTGATGAAGTCATCACCGTATCCCATACCGCGGTGCCCACCGTATGCGCCATCGAACGTGCCGGCGCGCAGCCCGTCTTGGTCGACATCGACCCGGATCGGTACACCATCAACCCCGCAGCCGTCGAGGCCGCCATTACCCCGCGTACCCGTGCCATCGTCCCGGTACATCTCTATGGGCATCCGGCGGATATGACTGAGCTTTCTCGCATTGCCGGACGTCATGGGCTGCTGCTCGTGGAAGATTGCGCGCAGGCTCACGGCGCACGGCTGCATGATCGTTGGGTAGGAATGTGGGGGCATCTGGCGGCCTTCAGCTTTTACCCGACCAAGAACCTCGGCACCTATGGAGATGGCGGCGCGATCATCACCAACGACTCCGCATTGGCCGAAAAACTGCGCCGGCTGCGTAATTACGGTCAAGTCCAACGCTATATCAATGTCGAGCGGGGGATCAACAGCCGCTTGGACGAGATTCAGGCCGCCATTCTGCGCGTCAAGCTGAATCATCTCGCTGCCCATAATCAAAAACGCAGGCAGTTGGCGCAGCACTACCATGCGGGCTTGGCTTCCGTCAAAAAACCCGTTCAAGCGGATGGCTATGAACACGTTTATCACCTGTATGTCATACGGCACGCACAGCGAGACCGGTTGATGAAACTACTCAATGATCGC
>JAEUWI010000183.1 GCA_016791475.1 Candidatus Hydrogenedentota bacterium | reverse complement strand
CCGCATCAGCTCGTAGCCGCCGATGCGCAGAATGGCGCGCTCCACCGGATCGACTTGGGTGATCGGCCGATCCAGGAACGGGGTCAGCGCGGCATCGATTTCCTCGGCATGAGCCGGGACTCGAAAAACCAGCTCCCGGAAATAATCGGGATCGGCTTTGCCCAAATCCTGATCGGCCAAAAACTGGGTCGCGATCCGGGTCGGCTCCTGGCCGGTCAATTGCCACTGATACAGCGCCTGCGCGGCGCAACGCCGCGCCCAAGCGCGCTTGCCGGGCAGGTTCTTGCGAGCGGGATTGCGCACGGGCTCAGGCTTCCAGCCGGCGCAGCAGGCTGACCATTTCCAGCACCGACATCGCCGCTTCCGCGCCCTTGTTGCCGGCCTTGGTGCCGGCCCGCTCCACCGCCTGATCGATGCTGTCCACGGTCAGCACGCCGAAGCCGATCGGAATGTTGTAGCGCAGCGAAACGCTGGCCAGCCCTTTGGTGCATTCGCCCGCGACATATTCCGCGGATCACCGCGCCGAGGGCGACGATGCCGTCGTAGCGTTCGCCGACGGCCAGCCGTTGCGCGGCCAGCGGCAATTCGAACGAGCCGGGCGTCCAGATCAGGTCGATGTTGGCTTCCAGGACGCCGTGTCGGCGCAAGGTATCGACCGCGCCGTTGATCAAACTCTGGACGATGAAGCTGTTGAACCGGGCCGCGACCAGGGCGAAACGGGCGTCTTGCGGCGGCGTGAAGTCGCCTTCGATGATGTTGATCTCATGCATGGGAAAT
>JAEUWI010000182.1:539-778 GCA_016791475.1 Candidatus Hydrogenedentota bacterium | reverse complement strand
GGCGGGCTACAAGGCGGCCGTTGAGCGTCACGAGAGGAGCTTTTTGGAGCAACTCGCGAAGGCACGCGAGGGGAAGTGAGTGATGGCGCCGGGGGCTGCGGGCTTCGAGGCTTCGATGGTGAGACGACACGGAACCAGGGGGCGCCGCTAGGCGCAGCAGCAGTGTTCCGGTCCGCATGGAGCCAAAGCGTCCGCGAGGCTGAAGGATGGCTCCGAGCGTCCCGGCGATCGTCGTCTGG
>JAEUWI010000182.1:0-529 GCA_016791475.1 Candidatus Hydrogenedentota bacterium | reverse complement strand
AGGAGTCGGGACCCGGCTACGGTAACGCAGACTTCACTCTGCCGCCTCGGTAGAGTCGAGAATGGGCGCGGGTGCTGACCATGACGGCCGTCCCGTTTCCCATTCCCGCTCATCAAACCGGACATGCAGATTTCCCGCATCCGGCTTTCCGGCTAGCTTCATCGTAGACTCACAAACGCGTGCTCATCGGCCCCTGGAGCCGGATGACTCCGAGCGAGCCGAACACCCGTTCCTCGGGGAACTGGCGGATGCCTTGCGTAGACACCTTGTGACGCCGTCTCAGAAAGTGCCGCACTGCCTCATAGACATACTCGTCAACCGCCCGGTAGGCTCGTCCCGTGCTCCCGCAACCGAAGTATCCGCGCCAGCCTTTCAACTTCTGATTCAGCAGCGCACACACCTCCGTCCACGGTCCCACGTTGCCGGCCACCAGTAGGTCTCCCACGTTCTCCTTGACCCTGGAAACGCTCTTCTTCGACGGACTGTAGCCAATGTACTCCCGGCCCGTCCGCATACTGTAGTGCGGTCC
>JAEUWI010000181.1 GCA_016791475.1 Candidatus Hydrogenedentota bacterium | reverse complement strand
GTTGCGCGCGCCAGGCCGCGAAGCGGTAGGTGAAGCGGCGCTTCTGCGCGATCTCGGCCGGTCCCTTGTGGCCGTGGTGGTCGAGCAGGGCGGCGAGCAGGATCGGCCGGAACTCGAAGGTCAGGATCGGCGCCAGCGAGTCCAGCGCGCGCCACTGCAGGTACGCGAACGGCGAGATGAAATCGAAGTACCAGACGGCGCGGCGGCGCTCGGTGCCCATGGCGCGATCTCCGTTGCCCATCGCCACAGGGTAGCGCCGGCGCGGCCGCGCGCGTTACCTCAGAGTCCCAGCGCGAACAGCCCGATGCAGAGCGCCACGCCGGCCAGCGGCACGATGACCGTGAGCGCGCCGATCGCGGGGTAGGCGGCGCGATGGGTCTCGCCGCAGATCGCGCGGATGGTGGTGACCACGTAGCCGTTGTGCGGCAGCGAGTCGAGGCCGCCCGAGGCCAGCGCGACGACCCGGTGCAACTGTTCCGGGTTGACGCCCTGAGCGAGGTAGATCGGCGCCAGGATCGGCAAGGCGATGACCTGGCCGCCCGAGGCGGAGCCGGTCATCGCCGCGATGAGGGTGACGGCGATCGCGGCGCTGGCGAGGCCACCCCCGGGCAGGTGGGTGACCCAGTCCACCGCCATGGTGAAGGCGGGCGCCGCCTTGGCCACCGCGCCGAAGCCCACCACCGCCGCGGTGTTGCCGATCGCGATCAACGCGCCGATGGCGCCGTCGCTGAGCGCGCGCCCCGGCCGCGCCAGGTGGCGCCACGACAGGATCGCCGTGGC
>JAEUWI010000180.1 GCA_016791475.1 Candidatus Hydrogenedentota bacterium | reverse complement strand
ATCTACAGGCGGCGGCCGTGCGTGATTGCCCTTTCAGAGCGGACGGGTTTCTACGAAATGACAAAAAGGAGAGGGGGAAAAAACGCCCCTGCCGCCGTGCCCCGTCGCGGGCGGGGGCCCTACCCCGCCGTGCTCCGGCGCTTGGCGGCAGGGCGACTGGGTGACATGACCGGCCTTGCTCGCTTGATGGCCGGATGGCATCCACCTCACTGCAAGGACGAAGAAGCCACGCGGAAGCCCAGATTGATGCCGCGGTCGACCGGGCCCCAGTAGTTGCGGTACGAGACGCGGCAATTCTCCGCGCCGAAGCGCCACGAGCCGCCACGGTTCACGCGGCCCGAGCCACTTTCCGGCCCTTTCGGGTTCGATTGCGCCGATGGAGAATAATTGCCAAACCAGTCGGCGCACCACTCCCACACATTGCCACTCATGTCGTGAAGACCGAGTTCGTTGGCTTTTTTCATGCCCACAGCGTGAGTTTTTCCGCCGGCATTGTCGGCATACCAACCTACTTCGTTCAAATCGTCTCCCCCGGCATAGGCGTAGCCTTTGCTCTGGTTGCCTCCCCGGGCGGCAAATTCCCACTCTGCCTCGGTGGGCAAACGAATGGGCTTCCCCGTTTTTTTAGTAAGCCAGGCGCAGTAGGCAGCAGCATTGTACCAACTCACGCCCACGATCGGGTGCTCGGGTGTCTGAAGGGCTGCTCCCAACTTTTTGTAGTGGTCGTTGGTGCCGGTTTGAACGTGGTATTCGCTTCCCTTTTCCAGCCACACCGGATAAT
>JAEUWI010000179.1 GCA_016791475.1 Candidatus Hydrogenedentota bacterium | reverse complement strand
GGAACTACGTCACTCCCCCAGCGGCATCAGCCCATGCCGGCGACGCGCCCGGGCGCAGCCTTCATCACCGATCCCCAGCGCGGCGAAGGGCGCGAAGTCCCGGCACGGGCCGGGGCGATGCGCGTAGATCGTGCAGCTGGCCTGCCGCCCGACCTCCCCCGCCAGGGCAATACAGCGCGGTGGGCCCTCATCGGTGCCGCGCATGCGCACCAGGGTGGCGGTGACGGGCACGGTCAGGGCCACCGGTACGCAACCACCGGGTGTGGTCTCCAGGTCTGCCACATGGAAATCCACCCGGAAGCTGGCACAGCAGGCACCGCAACTCAGGCAGGGGTCAGCCACGGATCAGTTGGCCCCACAACACTTCTTGTATTTCTTGCCACTGCCGCAGGGGCAAGCCTCGTTGCGCCCCGGCCCGCCGGTCGCGGCCGTGGCGGCCCCCACCGCGAGGGGCTCGGGGGCCGGCAGGCCGAGGGCACGCCAAGCCTGGAACAAGTGCTGCACGGCGATTCCCTTTTCCTCCAGGGCGGCGAGCTGGGCCTCGAGTTCTGCCGGCACGGCGACTTCTTCGTCGGGGCCGAGAATGGTCTCCAGCAGGGCCTCGGCGATGGTGGTGTCACCCACCTTGTCCGGCCACTCGGACGGCCACATCTCGAAGCCCTGCTCGAAGCCGGTGCTCCATTCTTCACCGATGGCCGGGTCGTCATCGCCGCCCTGGGCGTAACAGAAGGGCTGCCAGCCTTCGGCTTCGCCCTCTTCATCACCGTCCTCGTCACCGATGG
>JAEUWI010000178.1 GCA_016791475.1 Candidatus Hydrogenedentota bacterium | reverse complement strand
CCCAGGAGGAGCCGCTCTACACGGTCGCCGTGAGTCCGGACGGCTCCCTGGTGGCCGCGGCGGGCGGGTTCTCCGGCCTGGTCCACGTGTGGGAGACCACCCAGCCGGGGTCCCCGCGCGAGCTGGCGGGGATCGAGATCCCCGGTCTCGGCGTCCTGGCCCTGACCTTCAGCGCCGACGGCCGCTGGCTGGCTGCGGCGGGCTCCGGCGAGACCGGTGGCGCGGTGCACGTCTGGCGGCGCGACGGCACCGCCTTCCGCGCCGTGCACCTGCCGATGCCCGACGAGCGCGAGCCCGGGAGCACCGACCCCCCACGAGCGCGCGGGATGCAGGCGGTCGCCTTCAGCCCGGACGGCACGGTGCTCGCCGCGGGCGGCGAGGGCGGCGTGGTGTACCGCTGGTCGCTGCGCGCCCCCGAGGGCGCGGCGTCCGCCGTCGAGCCGGCGCTGACGGGACCGGACGGACCGACCGGCACCGTGACCTCGCTCGCCTTCGCCCCGAGCGGTCGTGAACTCGCGGCCGGCAGCAAGGATCAGAGCGTCTACCTGTGGTCGCTGACCGGCCCCTCGGCGGCGCCGGCCGGCCCCACCCGCACCCTGACCGGCGCGCGCAGCTGGGTGAACGCGATCACCTACAGCCCGGACGGCGCCACCCTGGTCGCGGGCGGTTCCGACTCCCGCCTGCGCTGGTACGAACTGGCCGGCGGCACCGTCTTCGCCGAGGTGGCCCAGCCCGGGCCGATCACCGCCGCAGTGCACGCCCCGGACGGCGCCACCGTGATCA
>JAEUWI010000177.1 GCA_016791475.1 Candidatus Hydrogenedentota bacterium | reverse complement strand
CGCATAATACGGTCATGAGGTTGGTCGTCCTGTCCGTGACCGTTGCCGCGCTCACCCAAACCGGTAGCCCGTCCGAGCCTGTTCGCTACCTGGGCGGAGTTTACGTAGACCAGACCGTCCACGACGGACGCCTGAGGCCTGCCATTGGTGTGTCCAGCTATCAGGTGGTGCGCGCCAATCGAACCCGTCCGGATCTCGGTGACGGGTTCGGCTGGACCTACAACCACGCGCCTATGCTCGCCCACTGGAATGGCAAGTTCTATCTCGAATACCTGAGCAACCCGATCGGCGAACACGAGCCGCCCGGCCAAACCCTGCTCGTCACCTCTCTCGACGGACGCCATTGGTCGGCCCCGACACTCGTGTTTCCGCCTTACCAGCCTCCAGCCGGGACCACTCTGCCGCCGCGGAGCACCGGCTACATGATGCACCAGCGCATGGGCTTCTTTACGGCGCCCGATGGCCGGCTGCTCATCTCGGCGTTCTACGGGCACGCCCCCAATCCGTTCCGTACCGGCGGTATCGGGAGAGTCGTCCGGGAGGTCTACAAGGATGGCGCGATGGGTCCCATCTACTTCGTCCGCTACAACAGTTCCACGCCGTGGAACGAGGCCAACACTGCCTTCCCCTTCTACCAGCGCTCCGGCGACAGGGGCTTTGTCGCCGCCTGTGATGCGTTGCTGAACGACAAGGTCGTAACCGAGCAGTGGCGCGATGAAGACCCCGAGCGCAGCACCATCTCAGGGCGGTGTTCGGCACCGTCGTTTTTCCACCGCGCCGATGGC
>JAEUWI010000176.1:263-785 GCA_016791475.1 Candidatus Hydrogenedentota bacterium | reverse complement strand
AGAAAGCTAGTCTTCATACGAGAGCTCCGGACGTTTGTCCGTCTTAGGATGGGCTGGTTGTGGATTCCCTGGAGTCGGACGCAACTTGGTCAGCGCAGGCTTTCCAGCAGAGAGTCTCACCATGCGGACTGTGAGTTGGGAATCAGAAGACTCATCCAGATCGATGATTGAATCTGCATAACCTTCTCGGCGAAGTCGAAGCTGTCTGGTGCCTGCCTTGGGTGTCAGCTCCGCCTTCCACGGGGTGTTGCCGAGCATCGTGCCTTGCTCATTGAAGACTGCTGCTCCAGAGGGCTCACTTGAGATCGTCCACTTCACCAGAGGTACGGGCGAGGGCGAGGGCGAGGGCGAAGGCGAAGGAGTCACAGGAAGCGAGTTCACCGGAGTCACCACGATTGGCTTTGTGGGCGGAGGCGTACCCACCCGCAAGGTAATGACAACAGCCACGAGCAGCGCCAGTGCAGAGCCAGTGATAAAGAATATTCGCCGTCTTCGCGTCGTGTTCTGATGCTGTCCGATGGA
>JAEUWI010000176.1:0-253 GCA_016791475.1 Candidatus Hydrogenedentota bacterium | reverse complement strand
AAGGGTTGTTGATGGTGGCGCAGATCGAAGGATCTGGGTCGAGTCGGGATCGGTCGAGCTCGGCAGTCGCGAACGCACCACCGGTCCCGCTCCCGACAGCTTCGATAGCAGGCGCCCTAAGGAATCCGCAGCATCCGACATATTCGGACGGAGTCGCTTGTCCTTGGTCAGTAGCCGGTGAACCAGCTCCGCGACCGAGGCAGGTGTCTTCGGCGACAGTGACAATAGGGGGGCCGGCTCCTGAAACAAGTGC
>JAEUWI010000175.1 GCA_016791475.1 Candidatus Hydrogenedentota bacterium | reverse complement strand
GAACTGGTCTGGATGCCGGCCTTCGCGTATCAGTTTTCCATGCGCCATGGGGGGAAGCAGGTTCAGTCGTGGGTGTCGGTCGACGCGAGCTTCGGTGGCTTCGCGCTGCTGGGTCGGGTGAAGGACCTGGTCCCGCAGGCGCCCGAAGGAGAGGTCTTTCCGCCGGTACTGAGCCCGGAGCATGCGGAAACCCTCGCGCGCGAAGGGGTCGTGCGGTATATCCTGCGTAAACGCGGCGCCAAGCCGGCGGTGGACGCGATCACCGAACGCCTGTCCTTCCATTTTCCCGTCTGGGTGTATTATTTCCGCACGGTGGGCGGCAAGATGGATCTGGCGGTTCTGGATGCGTACAGCGGCGACCCGATGGGGGGCCTGGTGCGGCGTGCCATTGTGGATGGGTTTATTGCGAAGCGGCGGGAGAGGGCGGGGGTGGAGCGGAGTTGAGGCTTTCTGGCCCGCAGTTGGATTGTCGCTGGCCTTGGGGGACCACGGTCATTACTTGCGACCGAAGAATTCCGGGCTGAATTGCGGAACTTTCCGTTACGTCCGTCACGGGCTTGATGTCCCGCGGATCGAGATTCCGGAGTTCCCCGCTTCACTCGCCGCGTCTGAGTTCAACAGCCGGATTTGGGTCTCATTGGGGAGGGCGTGACTTTCCTCCCACGTGGCACCCAAATGAGCGTTGCTCGATTGCGGTGGCACTCTGGGTTTGGCAGTGAATCACCGAGGTAATGCCTTTGGTTTAGCGGCGTTCGCGGGGGGAGCGGGGAACGAGGATGCGTCCTC
>JAEUWI010000174.1 GCA_016791475.1 Candidatus Hydrogenedentota bacterium | reverse complement strand
CAGCGACGAAATGCCGCCGAAGTCGCCGCTCTCGGCGGCTGAAAAAGAAATGCTCGGCGATTGGATTGCCTCGGGGGCAGATTGGGGACGCGAGTCGATTGATCGGTTTCGCTACACCAGCGACGTGCGGGCCGGCTACGATTGGTGGTCGCTGCAGCCGGTGGTGCGCGCCCCGGCGCCTGCGGTCAAAGATGCGAAATGGCCGCGAAATCCGGTCGATGCCTTCGTCCTCGCAAAATTGGAAGCCGAGGGGCTTGCGCCCTCGCCCGAGGCGGATCGCCGAACGCTGTTGCGCCGACTCGCGTTCGATCTGACGGGCCTGCCCCCCACGCCCGAAGAGGTTGCCGCGTTTGTTGCCGACGCCGATCCTCAAGCTTACGAGAAGCAGGTCGACCGTCTGCTGGCCTCGCCCGACTACGGCGTGCGCTGGGCCCGCCACTGGCTCGACATCGTGCGCTTCGGCGAAAGCAATGGCTTCGAATATGACGAGCCGCGGCGCAACGCTTGGCCGTATCGAGATTGGGTGATTACGGCGCTGAACCGCGATCTGCCTTTCGACGAATTCGCGCGCCAACAATTGGCAGGCGATGTGCTGGCGCCCGATGACGCGGAAGCGATCAAGGCGACGGGCTTTCTGGTGGCCGGCGCCTACGATACGGCAGGCCAGAATCAGCAGAGCGACGCCATGAAGGCGGTCGTCCGTCAGGATGAATTGGAAGACATCGTCGGCACGACGTGTCAGACGTTCTTGGCGCTCACTGCCAATTGTGCGCGCTGCCACGACCATAAGT
>JAEUWI010000173.1 GCA_016791475.1 Candidatus Hydrogenedentota bacterium | reverse complement strand
CCACGGATGAGGTATAAGCTCGGCTGGCAGGCCCATAATAAATTCGGTATCCTCCGAGATTGCGCTCCGTATTCGGGTCCCACGCGAGAGTCACCTGTTTGGCGAAACCAAGAGACGACCACAAAATTGATAAGCTGCAAACGACGATGGCTAATGCGCTCCATTTGCCCATCAAAACCCTCTTATTCGCTCTGCTGTTGTTAAGAAACGGCATAAAACAATCCAGCTTCAACATCTTAGCGCCCGATGTAAATTAAAACGCCACAGGATACTCGCCCGTTTCCGCCACTTGATCCGTGTAAAGCAAACGAGCAAGCAGATTTTGACTATTCGAAGAATTTAAAAAGAAGCCATAAAAGTGAAGCTGGCGAAGGGATTCGAACCCCCGACCGGCTGATTACAAATCAGCTGCTCTACCGAGCTGAGCTACGCCAGCACCGAATTTCTGACTGTCAAGTATACCGCATGATTCTGCGCCGCCTCAATTATTGCTTAAGCCCTATCAGGTACGATTCAATCTTTGTTCGTGTCTTTTTTTTATTACATCCGCTAGCAGAATTAGCAAAAAATCGGGCCATGCTACTGAAATTGATACATATGAGGTTATTTTCGTATTCTAAATACTATCAATCGCAAAATGAATAGGGTTTCATGCGCTTATCGCGGCAAAAAATTTTCTATGGATAAACGCCGAGTAATTCCTGCGGTCAATCGGCTTGGAACGCTCGAAAAGCGGACCGAGAAACCACTTTAGCGATTGACAACTTTTTTTTTTCTTCTCAAAATAAGCG
>JAEUWI010000172.1 GCA_016791475.1 Candidatus Hydrogenedentota bacterium | reverse complement strand
AGCTGGCGCGTACCCTCGTCCAGGTCGAGGTCGGTGATATCGACGGTGTCGTGCTCTTCCGAGGCCGCGGTCGCCAGCACCTGAGCCGCCTGCTCGATAGTCATAGCGCTATGGGGGGCGGTAGGGGTCTCCGACTCGTCGGCGGGCGGCTCGGGTACGGGGGCCTGCTGCGTCGCGGGCAGCGCGTGGCGCACCTCGGCCAGCTGGCTCTTGGGGGGGACGGCGTCTGGCGCGGGCTCGCTGCTCGCCCACCAGGCCGAGCCATCGGGGGGTTGAGGGTCAGATAGGGCCATAAGGGCTCTCCAGCAACGCAAATCAAAGGCACCAGACCCGCAGGGCCACCCTCATAGGGCGCTCGCGGCCTTCATCCTTCATCCTTCATCCTTCATCCTTACGCCTTGAGGGCGTACACCTTATGGTCCATCGAGCCGATATAGACCACGCCCTCGACCACAACAGGCGAGGAGACGACGGCGCCGCTTGTGGCGTGCTTCCAGATCAAGGTACCCTGGCCGGCGTCGAGACAGTAGACATTGCCGTCGACCGCGCCGAAGTAGACCCGCCCGCCCTCGACGCGCGGCGACGAGGTGATCTGGCTACCGACATCGTGCTTCCAGACGAGGCGGCCAGTCTTCGCGTCGAGGGCGTAACACATGCCGTCGACGCCGCCGATGAAGACGCGCGTGCCCACCACAAAGGGCGACGAGTTTACGTAGTGGCCGGTGCGAAAGCGCCAGGCGGGCCAGCCGCCCTCGGCGTCAAGGGCGTAGACGTTCTGGTCGAGCGAGCCGAC
>JAEUWI010000171.1 GCA_016791475.1 Candidatus Hydrogenedentota bacterium | reverse complement strand
TTCGGTGTGGAGGAGATGAACAGATTGCCATCGGCGCCTACGCTCAGCCAGGCCCAGCCGGAGCCAAAACGTGTGGTAGCGGCCTGTGCAAACAGTTTTTTGAATTCATCAAAAGATCCAAACGTTTTATCGATGGCTGCTGCCAGATGGCCCGTAGGAGCGCCACCAGCATTCGGCGCCATGATACTCCAAAACAAAGAGTGGTTCCAGTGACCACCGCCATTGTTTCGCACAGCGGGTGGTAGTTTGGATATATTGGCGAGCAGTTCTTCCAGTGATTTGCCTTCATGCTCAGTGCCTTGCAGCGCGGCATTCAGGTTGTTGACATAGGCAGCATGGTGCTTGTCGTGGTGGATTTCCATGGTGCGGGCGTCGATATGTGGCTCGAGGGCAGCAAATTCGTAAGGAAGGTTGGGAAGTGTAAATGCCATATTTCAGTGTTGTTAAATGGTGTGCATCGTTGTGATGTGGATAAAACAGGCCACAAAGTAAGATGTTCAGAAAAAAATAGGCGCTCGCCGTTCTCACGAACGACGGGCGCCTTGTTCTGACATAGTATGCACAATTAATTCTAACTCGACGGCCGGACGAAACCGGATATGCCGGTTAGTTAAGTATAGCGGATTAAACAGGGGGGGGAATAACAACCTGTCTTTTCAGGTTGCAGGAGATTGAAATAGCATCTATGTTATCGGACAGATGGTATACACGACCGACACAACATACTTTGGTTGTCAGGGAATGAATTTGAGTGGGATCTCAACTTGGGGAGCATTTGCAAAATTCTGAGAATGCGT
>JAEUWI010000170.1 GCA_016791475.1 Candidatus Hydrogenedentota bacterium | reverse complement strand
AGCCCTGCTTCAAGTAGCCAACCAACAAGGTATCCGAATCGTCGAATTTACGGTGGCCCCCCAGGTCAATCCCCCCGAAGGAGGAAAACCCTACCACGAATGGTTTGTGGAGTTTGACAATCTCCCCCCCGATATCTCCGCCCTGGAAGCAAGCGTCGATACCAATATGATGCTGCAAAATATCTACTACAAGGACCTCGTCGAAGGAAATATCCTCCGCCCATTGGTGATTCGCCCATTGAAAAGGGATGCCTTCCGCGATTATATGAAAACTCAAGGCAAACTCGGCGGCCAAAACAAAGTACCCCGCCTCTCTAACGACCGAATTATCGCAGAAGCCCTAACCCCCTACCGCTTGTAAGAAAACCCCATTCCTAATCGCAAATCGTAATTCGTAATTCGTAATTCGTAATTCGTAATTACCTCCTAAACGTCGACGCCGTGCGGTCAAGGCCTTTTAATTCGAGGTTCTCCTTGGTGATTTTTTTGCCGTCGCGAATATACTCCAGGCTGATACGGTCGCCAGGGCGATACAGGGCGATCTGCTCCTGAAGCTCAGGTACCGAACCCGTACGCACGCTGTTAATACTGATGATCACATCGCCGGCCTTTAATCCCGCTTGTTGTGCGCTGCTGCCCGCTGTGACATCGCTGATAAATACGCCGGTAGGGGAGGGGAGTCTCATTTCCCGGGCCATGGCGTCGGTGACGTCATCAATTCGCACGCCCAGAATGGCTCGTTTTACGCTGCCGAATTCCCGAAGATCTGCAAATACTTTTCGAACCAGATTGGAGGGA
>JAEUWI010000169.1:569-799 GCA_016791475.1 Candidatus Hydrogenedentota bacterium | reverse complement strand
TGCTGGGCCAACCGCTCGACGTCGGCCCGCTGGGCGTCGTTGGTCGATTCCAGCCGCCGCACCCACAACCGGGCCCGCTCCGTCGCCTCGCGGGCCGAACGTGCGGCGTCCGCGGTGGCGGTGACCGACTCGGTGAGCTCACCCGCGGAACCCGCCACGGAGGTGGCCGAGCGGGTGATCTCGGCGATCACCGCGCTCTGCTCCTCGACCGCGGCGGCGCTGGTCTGCTG
>JAEUWI010000169.1:0-559 GCA_016791475.1 Candidatus Hydrogenedentota bacterium | reverse complement strand
GGACATCACCCGGTCGAGCACCTCGTCGATCCGGGTGACCGACTCGCGCACCTGCGTGCTGTCGTCCACGAGCTGGGCCAGCTGGCCGGCGATCACCGTGGTGGCCTGGCTGGTCTGGGCCGCGAGGTTCTTGACCTCCTCGGCCACGACCGCGAACCCGCGCCCGGCCGCCCCGGCACGGGCCGCCTCGATGGTGGCGTTCAGGGCCAGCAACCTGGTCTGGTCGGAGATGCCGTTGACCGTCTTGACCACCTGGTCGATGGAGGCGCTGGAGGTGGCCAGCCGCTCGACCGAGGCCACGACCTCCCGGACGACGCCGCCGGCCTCCTGCGCGACCCCGGTCGCCTCGGACGCCGAACTCGACACCTCGTTCATCGAGGCCGACATCTGCTCGGCGGCGGAGGCCACGGTGTGCGCCTCGGCTGCCACCTGGCCCGTCGCGGCGCTGGCCGCGGTGGCCGAGCTCTCGGAGGCCGCGGTGGCGTCCTCGATCTGGGTCAGGGAGGCCGCGAGATCATCGGAGGCGAACGTCACCATCTCGGAGCCGCCCACCACCCGA
>JAEUWI010000168.1 GCA_016791475.1 Candidatus Hydrogenedentota bacterium | reverse complement strand
AACAACGATTCGCATGGAATCGCGGTCCAGCAGGACGGCTTGCTCCAGGGCAAAGGCGATGCTTCGCCAGGGCGACGACTCGGTACCATTTCCGGCTTCGTCGCTCCCGTCAGGAGCCACAAACAGGGTGCTGTCCGGGCTGTTGGCGTCGGCAGGATCGCTGTTGACCAGAAATTCGGCCAGATTGGACAGGTCATCGAAATCCGCGTCGTCCGCCGCGTCATCGGAAAGCGGATCGAGGCCGTACCGGCGCTCGTAGCTGTCCGCAATACCATCTCCATCGGTATCCGTAGCGGCGTCGCTGGTGCCGATGCAATTCTCCACACAGGCGCTGAGCCCGTCGCCGTCCGCATCAACATTCTCGCCCGAGCACTGCTCCTCGCAGGTCTCACCTTCGCCCTCGCCCTCGCCCTCACCCTCGCCTTCGCCTTCGCCCCCCGGCGCGAACTCGATAGAGAGACCCGGAACTTCTCCGATCACATTGCCCACGGTGTCCTCAAGGGAGCCCGGAATAAGCGTCACGAGGATCTCCCCCGCCGCGCTGGGCCGCAGGGTGGCGCTGTAGATCACGCCGTCGCCCTGCAAATCCGTCACGGTCCCGTTTGCCACGGCCAGATCGTCCAGTGAGAAACCCTGAACTACTTCATCGAAAATAATGTCGATGGGAATTTCGGGCTGGTCCGACGGGCTGGCCACCGTGGTGGAGATGGTGACCTGTGGCGGTGATCTATCGATCACACAGGCCTCGCTGGCGTCAAGCACCCCCGCGAGCGGGTTGCCCGCCAGGTCTAGAACCGTCC
>JAEUWI010000167.1 GCA_016791475.1 Candidatus Hydrogenedentota bacterium | reverse complement strand
GTGGGTGTGGCACGTCGCCGAACAACGGCTCGTCTGGGACGATCGCACCGCCGCGCTGTACGGCGCACCGACGGAAATCGCCGACTCCGGGCAGTGTTACGCGTACTGGCGCGCGCGCCTGCACCCGGACGACGCGGCCGCGACAGAGACCGCCCTGCACCAGCAGGTGCTGCACAACGGGCGCTTCGACCATGCGTTCCGCATCGTGCTCGAAAATGGCCAGGTGCGCCACATTCAGGCCAACGGCATGGTCGAACACGATGCCAGCGGCGCCATCTGTCAGGTGGTCGGCGTGAATCGCGACGTCAGCGACGAAAAACTCGCGCAACAGCGCGCGCATGACTTGACGGCCGCGCTGGAACAGCAGGTCACCCGGCGTACTCGCGAGCTGAACGAGGCGCTGGAGGAATCACGCCTCGCCAGCCAGGCGAAATCCGAGTTTCTGGCCAACATGAGCCACGAAATACGCACCCCCATGAACGCCATACTGGGCCTCGCCTACATGCTGGAGCAACAGCCGCTCAACGCCGATGCGCACGGCATGGTGCAGAAAATCCGCCGCGCCGGCCGCTCGCTGCTGGAACTGATCAACGACATACTCGACTTCTCGAAAATCGAGGCGCAACGCCTGGAAATCGAGCACGCGCCGTTCCGCCTGTGCGAAGTGCTGGATAACGCAGCCTGCATCATGGCAAGTACGGTCGGAACCAAACCCATCGAAGTCATCGTCGATTCGCCGCCCGGCGGCAGCAATTACCTCATGGGCGACGGACTGCGCCTGAGCCAGGTACTTATCAACCT
>JAEUWI010000166.1 GCA_016791475.1 Candidatus Hydrogenedentota bacterium | reverse complement strand
GCTGCGGCGGTAGCGGTCCTCGCCGGGTGAGGGTTTCCAATCGGGCGAACCATAGGCGACATTGACGACACTGGCGGGCTGGGGCGGCTGGACGCTGGGACCGCCGATCCGGGCGGACAACAGGCCGGCGCCGGCAAGGGTGGCGTCGCGGAAGACCTCGCCATCGAGGCGGAAGCGGGGACCGCGGGCGAGCAGGATGTTCGCGGGATCGCGGGTCAGCAGGTCGGCGGTGACGGCCGAGCTTTGGCGGTAGGTGGCGCTGTGGACGATGAGCCGGTGCAGCTCCTTCATCGACCAGCCGCGCCGGACGAACTCGAGCGCGAGCCAGTCGAGCAACTCGGGATGGCTGGGCAACTCGGACTGGAGGCCGAAGTCGGCGGCTTCCGGGACGAGGCCGCGGCCGAAGAAGGCGTGCCAGGCGCGGTTCACGGCGACGCGGGCGACGAGGGGATTGCGCCCGGCATCGACCAGCCAGCGGGCAAAGCCGAGGCGGTTGGCGGGCACTCCCTCGGGGAGGCCGGCGAAGACTTTGGGCACGGCGGGGGCGACGGCTTCCTCCGCCTTGAGGTACTCGCCGCGGTGATGCCGGTGGGTGGGGCGGGGATGATCGGCCGGACGCTCCTGCATGACCAGGGTGGTGGGAAAGCCGGGCCGGCGCGCCTCGTGGGTCTCCAGTGGCTTGCGGGCCTCGGCCAGATCGGGGGAGGTGCGGGCGTAGGCGAGCCGCAGCGTGGCATCGGTGGCGGTGAGGGGATCGACCGGCGGCCGGGTGCGGGCGGCGGGTTTCCCCGGGGCGGTGGTG
>JAEUWI010000165.1 GCA_016791475.1 Candidatus Hydrogenedentota bacterium | reverse complement strand
CGGCCTGCCGGATGTCCGCCCCTGGGCGGCCTGGTGCCGCGACATCCGGGCCCGCTACCCGGTGGGCGGCGCCCCCACCGACGGCCCACAGCTCCATCCCTACGCCCTGGTGGAGCGCATCTTCGAGCAGCTGCGCGACGACGACATCGTGGTCTGCGGCAACGCCTCGGCCTGCATCCTGCCCTTCCAGGTGGGCCGCCTGAAAACCGGCCAGCGCATGTTCAGCAACTCCGGCTCCGCCTCCATGGGCTACGACCTGCCCGCCGCCATCGGCGCCGCCCGGGCCGCCGGCAGCCGCCGGGTGGTGTGCTTTGCCGGCGACGGCAGCCTGCAGATGAACATCCAGGAGCTGCAGACCCTCAAGACCCTGGGCCTGGACGTGCTGATCGTGCTGATCGACAACGGCGGCTACCTGTCCATCCGCCAGACCCACGAGAACTTCTTCGGCCGCATCGTCGGCGCCACCCCGGCCTCCGGTGTCGAGTTTCCGGATTTCGCCCGGGTCGCCGCCGCCTACGGTCTGGATGCCGTCAATGTCGCCACTCCGGCGGACCTGCCCGCCCTCGACGCCGCCCTGACCCGCCGCGGCCCGACCCTCATCGCGGCCCGGGTGGACCCGGCCCCCGGCTTCGAACCCCGCATCAAGTCCCGCGCCCTGCCCGAGGGGGGCTTTGCCACCCCCGAGCTGGACGACATGTTCCCCTTCCTGCCCCCGACCGAGCTGGCCGCGGTGCGTGCCGAGGCGCGCGGCCTCCGCGCCTGGACGGGTGGAGCCGGCGCGTGAGCACCGCGGGCTTTCCGTC
>JAEUWI010000164.1 GCA_016791475.1 Candidatus Hydrogenedentota bacterium | reverse complement strand
GGCGAGCTGGACGTCGAGCTGCAGCTCGGCCGCCATCATGCCCGCGATCCAGGCCACTTCCTTCGAGTGGTCGTAGATGTTCTGGCCGTACGACGTCCGGTACCGCATCCGGCCGATCAGCTTGATCATCTCGGGATGGAGCCCGTGGATCCCGGTCTCGTAGGCGGCCTGCTCACCCAGTTCGACCAGCTGCTCCTCGAGTTCCTTCTGGATCTTCTTGACGATCTCCTCGATCCGACCGGGGTGGATCCGGCCGTCGGTGATCAACGCCTCGAGGGCCCGGCGGCCGACTTCGCGGCGGACCGGGTCGAAGCAGGAGACGATGACGGTGTCGGGGGTGTCGTCGATGATGAGGTCGACGCCGGTGGCCATTTCGAAGGCGCGGATGTTCCGGCCTTCCCGGCCGATGATCCGGCCCTTCATCTCGTCGCTGGGGAGGGCCACGGCGGCCACCGTGGTCTCGGCCGTGTGCTCGGCCGCGACCCGCTGGATCGACATCGCGATGATCCGCTTGGCCTCGCGCTCGGCGTTCTTCTTGGCCTGGTCCTTGATGTCGCGGGCCAGCGCGGCCGCCTGGGCCCGGGCCTCGTCCTCGACCCGCTGGAAGAACTCGCGGCGGGCTTCCTCGACCGACAGCCCGGCGATCCGTTCGAGCCGCTGGCGCTGTTCGTGGACCAGCGCGTCGACTTCCTTGGCGCGGGCGTCGAGGGAGAGTTCCTTCTGGGCCAGGGCGCTCTGCTGCCCCGACACCGCCTTGGCCTGCCGGTCGAGCTCCTCGCTCCGCCGGGTCAGGCCGGGTTCCCG
>JAEUWI010000163.1 GCA_016791475.1 Candidatus Hydrogenedentota bacterium | reverse complement strand
TCCGTAACATTTAAAATGACGGCAATCCCGGCCGGAAAATTTAAAATAGGAAGCCCTGCAACAGAACGTGGAAGAGATGGCGATGAAGGTCCGCAGAAGGAAATTGAACTTGGAAAATTCTGGATGGGAACCAAAGAAGTGACGTTTGCCGAATGGGACTTATACTTTAAGGATAACAACTTGCCCCAAAGCAAAAAAATAGACGGTGTAACCCGCGCTACACCTCAATATATCGATCTTACCTGGGGTATGGGCCGCGATGGCAACCATCCGGTTAACAGCATGAGTCATACAGCGGCTATGATGTATTGCAAATGGTTGTACACTAAAACCGGAATCTTTTTCCGTTTGCCCACCGAAGCCGAATGGGAATATGCCTGCCGGGCCGGAAGCGAAACCACGTATCCGTTTGGTAATGATGCGCAGAGTTTAAAAGAGTATGGCTACTTTAAAGACAATAGCAATGGAAAGTTTCATCATGTTGGCCAATTAAAACCCAATGCCTGGGGCTTGCATGATATGCTGGGCAATTTAAGCGAATGGACCCTTGACCAATATGACCCTGCTTATTATGAAAAAATTGAATCGAAAAATCCCGTAACCACTGTGGGTTCCAAATATCCAAAAAGCGTAAAGGGTGGTTCTTATTTGGATGAAGCCAAAGAATTACGATGTGCTAATCGTATTGCCTCTCACGCAAATTGGAATATCCGCGATCCGCAAATCCCAAAAAGCAAATGGTGGCTCACCGATGGTATGTTTATGGGTTTTCGGGTGGTAAGGCCCCTTGTACAACCTTCAAAGGAA
>JAEUWI010000162.1 GCA_016791475.1 Candidatus Hydrogenedentota bacterium | reverse complement strand
GACGTTCCGGTTCGGGTCGGTGGAGATTTACGACGACTTCCTCGACGACTTCGGGAAGTCCCACGGCCCGGCCCTGCGGCGGTTCGCCCTCCTGGGCGGCGAGGTCCCCCAGGTGAAGCGGCTCGGGCCCCTGCCCCGGCCGGAGCCGATGGCCGCCCCGGTCGCGTTCGCCGAGTACCGGAGTCCGCCGCCGGGGCGGACCGTCGCGCTGGCTTTTTCGGAGCGAACCATCGTGGACCGCCAGAGCCTCGAAGCCGCCCTGAAGGCCGCCATGCCGGGGCTGTCCGACGCCGCGATCCAGGGGCTGGCCGACGACGTGCTGGCCGAACTCGTCAAGAACCTGCCGGCCCCGGCCCCCCCGACCACCCCGACCGCCCCCGGCCCGGTGCTGATGGCCGAGGGCGAGGGCGAGGGCGAGGGCGAGGGCGAGGGCGAGGGCGAGGGCGAGGGCGAGGACGCCGGGATGAGCCGGGACGACCTGCTCGCCGCCCTGGCCGAGATGGGGCAGGACCCGGAAGGGCTGGCCGGCCTGTCCGACGAAGACCTCCAGGACCTGTACGAGATGCTCACCGAGGGAGACAAGTCCCTCGCCGCAGGGGAGACCGAGACTATGGGCGACGTGGGAGCCGACCCGGCGGCCGTGGCCGCCCCGCCCGGGCCGTCCCGGGAGGAGATGATCGCCGAGCTGGTGGCCCTGGGGCAGGACCCGGCGGCCCTGGAGGCGATGACCGACGCCGACCTGGCGGCCACCGAGCAGCCCGACGAGGAACTCGAAGCCCTGGCCGAGGGCGAGCCCGAATCCCCGGCCG
>JAEUWI010000161.1 GCA_016791475.1 Candidatus Hydrogenedentota bacterium | reverse complement strand
CCGTCACCGCTTTCGTCGTCGCTCTCGTGCCCGGCACCACCCGTCAGCACGCGACACCTCCATCCCACTGCCGTGCAGGGTGAGAGGCCTCCGTCCCCGGAGCTCCTACTTGCGGCACTCTCCCGGTGTGCGGGGTTTCAAGTACTTGGCCGACCACGGCCAAGCGCCGGGAACCACCCCGGTACCCACACACCTTCCCCGATTAGGGGTGACCTTCCGAAGTCACGTCACGTCGCTAGAGGGTTGTCGCCCTCGGGCCTTGCACAGCACGTCCCGAGCTCCCGCTCGGTCGCAGTTGCCGAAGTCGGTCGCGCCGACTTCGCTTTCAGGGGGCAGAACACAGAAGCTCCACCCTTACCCATCGGTGCAGGCTCTTCGCCGTTCGGCACCGTCTCATGACTTCGTTACCAGCAAGGGCTTGCGCCCCTCTCATGGTTGAGCTCTTCACCGCGGCGGCTTTCCCGCCGACGCCGGATGCAGTCAGGCATCCGGTCCGGGTCTTCGCAGACCTCGGAGCTCCCCACGCTGGCGATGCGTTGAACGAACCTGTCGAGCCTTCCACCCGAACGGCCGCTTGAAACGGCTGTGGTCCGAACCCCGCAGGCGGATTACGTCGTCGCTTCCGGGAGACGCGCTCCCGTTGCTTCGACCTCACCGGCTTTGGTCACACCGGCCTTGTCTGCGCGACCTGCGCAGCCAAGGCATGTCTCGGTCGCCCGCCTTCCGCAGCGAGCGCACGATGCGCCATGGGATAGAACGTTGGGATTGATCTCGATCTCGGACGCGCCGAGAGAGTGTTACTCCAACGAGCCTCC
>JAEUWI010000160.1 GCA_016791475.1 Candidatus Hydrogenedentota bacterium | reverse complement strand
CGATGAACACGTAGTCGATCTGGTCCAGCCCTTGCTGTCGTCGGCTCTCGAGGTAGACCTCGACTGCCTTCTTCAGTCGCACCTCACGAGCGACGAACGAGACCAGTTCGATCTCGGCACCCGCCAGATCGATGGTGGCAGGCGCCACCCACAGATTGGCGATGTCGGGACACGGCTGAACCACCTCGGCCAGGGGGCGATCCTCCACGACCACGTCGTACAGACTCGGGACCTCGGCGTGATGATCGATTCCCAGGGCAGTCGACGCATTGCCCTGCGGGTCGATGTCGAGCACCAGGACGCTCAGACCGGCCTGGGCGAGCGCTGCGGCGACATTGACGGTCGTCGTGGTCTTGCCCACGCCCCCCTTCTGATTGGCCACGGTGAGGATCCTGGTGTGCGGGGGCCGGGGGAAGGCCCGCCCCACCAGCGAGATCCGGCGGCGGGCGTTCTCGGCGATCTCCGCCGCCAGGGGGGTGGTGTCATCGACAGTCGGCAGGCTTGCCACCAGCTGCACCCTGTCCTCCTCGTTGAACGGGACAGCCGGCGCGAGAGGTGCGCCTGGAGGCTGCCATTGAGCCGACGCGGCCGGACGATCCACTGCCTGGTCGGGCACGGTGGCCACCGAGAGGCCACCCGCAGAGACCGCCGAAGGACCGACCGGCTGCTGCATCGCTGAACTCCCGTCGTCCGATTCGGGCAGGGCCGCCAGGTGATTGTCCCGCGAACCAGCGGTGCTCATGACCAGACCGGGGTGATCGATCGCTGTCGCTGAGGATGGCACGACTTCTCGAACCGGGTCGTCGCCGTCAAGTCC
>JAEUWI010000159.1 GCA_016791475.1 Candidatus Hydrogenedentota bacterium | reverse complement strand
ATAGCTCCGACAGTCTGAAAACCGTTTTTGAACAGGCAACCAGCGTAACAACTTTTGCCGACTACACCGAGCAGATTCCCGGCACATCAGTTACGTTTAAGATGATAGCCGTCAAAGGCGGCACGTTTAACATGGGCAGCCCCGAAAAGGAACCTCTCCGCGAACCCGATGAATCACCGGTACGCCAGGTTACAGTCAGCCCGTTTTTTATGGCCGAAGTAGAAACAACCTGGGAACAGTATTGGGCATTCTACGGCAACACCATGAGCGAAGGACGCACTCCGCCCGAGCAGATTTATGCCAACAACAGCAACCCGAACGTGGATGCAATTTCCGGTCCCACTCCGCCGTACGGACGACCCGATCAGAACTGGGGCTTTGGCAAACGCCCGGCAATTACCATGACCCATTATGCAGCGGAAACCTTCTGCCAGTGGCTTTCAAAGAAAACCGGTAAAAAATACCGCCTGCCCACCGAAGCTGAATGGGAATACGCGGCTCGCGGTGGCACTGAAACACCGTATTTCTTTGACGGGAAACCGGATAAATTCTCTAACAAAGGTCTGTGGCGTAAAATTTCGGATGCCGAAACCGAACCGATTTCGCAGTACATCATTTATGTGAACAATAGTAAAGGCAGAACACAGTTGCCCGACGAGGTTAAACCTAATCCCTTTGGCCTGAAAAATATGCTGGGCAACGTAATGGAATATTGTGCCGACCGCTACGCACCCGACGCTTATGCCAAAAACGGCGGGAATGTAACTAATCCGCTGGTAACCGAAGGCGAGGAATGGGTTGTACGCGGAGGAAGTTATATTTCGGATG
>JAEUWI010000158.1 GCA_016791475.1 Candidatus Hydrogenedentota bacterium | reverse complement strand
CGGAAGTCCGAACACTTCCCTGCCATCAGGTTCGAGAGGCTTTTTGAAGGAGTGGTCCGTCCTTCACGTTAAGGGTTGACAACTTTGAACATCTATCCTCAACTGGGGTCATGTGGATGCAAGGATCAGCCCAGGAGAAACAATGGCAAGAGGACGCGCAAAATCGACCGGACGCACCGTTAAACCCGCTGGCGTCACCTTCGAGACGGGTGTTTTGGAGTACCTGGAGCTTCTCGGAGAGCGGGAGGACCGTTCGCGAAGTTGGCTCATCAACCAGATGGTCAAAGCTCATGCGGAAAAGGAAGGAATCGATATCCGACGACTTGCATCTAACTCACAGCAATAGATGGATTGATGAGTGAAAGACCAAGCTTCGCCAACCCATAGGACCGAACTGACGGCGACCGCCGGAGCCTTCCAGGGCTTCAAGCCGCCGACGAGTTCGACCACCTACACGCCGAACCAATTCTTCGACGTGGTGCTCCCCCATGCTTCGCGGGGGTGCCTTCGGTTGGTCGCTTATCTGATCCGCAAGACTCTCGGATGGTCGGACGAACATGGAAACCCTCAGAACCCGAACGCCCACGTCACCTACCGTGAACTGATCGACAGCGCGGGGATTTCTCGCGGCGCAATCAAGGACGCCATTGAGGAAGCCTTGGGCAATCGGTTCATTGACTGCCTGCGATTCGGACAGCCGCACAAGGCGGGAGAAGAGGGGTTCTCTGCCCTCTACAGCCTTCGATGGGACGAGCGCGAAGAGTATGTCACTTCCCTATCCGAGTTCAACGGCTTTTATGCCGGAAACGGAAACCTCACCCACATCCC
>JAEUWI010000157.1 GCA_016791475.1 Candidatus Hydrogenedentota bacterium | reverse complement strand
CTCGTCGGCGAGGATCAGCTCCGGCCGCCCGATCAGCGCCCGGGCGGCAGCCACCCGCTGCTGTTGCCCGACGGACAGGGTGCTCGCCGGCCGGGCTGTGTCGGCGGCATCCACCTCCAGGGCATCCAGGAGCCGTTGCGCCGCCTCCACGGGCCGGGCGCCGGCTCGCCGGGCCCGGGTAGTGGAGAAGCGGCAGGGCAGGAGGACGTTGTCGAGGGCCGACAGATAGGGCAGCAGATTGAACTGCTGGAAGATGAAGCCGATGTGATCGACCCGGAAGCGGTCCCGGGCGGGGGCCGACAGGGCGTCCAGGGGCTGGCCGAGGATCTGGATACGGCCTTCCCGGGGCATTACCACGCCGCCGATGAGGTTGAGCAGGGTGCTCTTGCCGGCGCCGCTTTCGCCCTGGATGAACACCTGCTCACCCTGGCCCACATCCAGGGCGGACAGGGTGAGACACGGTGCAACCTGGCCTGGCCAGGCGAAGCGCAGGTCGCGGATATGAATGCTCGGGGCCATGGGGCTCACCACACCCCGTCGGCGGCCAGCACCACGCGGGGAAGGGCGTCCGCCGGAACCGCCGGAGAGCGATGGATGATCCCGCGGCCGCCATTGCCCTGCCACAGGCTGCCCTTCAGCAGGGCCACGGTGAAGCCGGGAATGCGCTGGATCTGCGCTCCGGCGCCGAGCAGGCCCGAGTGTTCGTCGGGCAGCCCGCCCGCGCCACTGCCCAGCTTGCTGCGATCAGCGCCGGCATCGTCCAGCCATTCCGTGCCCGGCCCCCGGTAGGTGCACAGCAGGCGGATGCCGACCCGGTCCACGTGCAGG
>JAEUWI010000156.1 GCA_016791475.1 Candidatus Hydrogenedentota bacterium | reverse complement strand
CCGTTCTCCGGGCCCACGAAGCCCGGCCTCGTTGAAGCTCGAGCTCGGAGAACTTCATGAGGTCACCCGTACCAGTTCTCCGGGCCCACGAAGCCCGGCCTCGTTGAAGCCAGTCGAACAGCGCCTCGAACGTCACCGCGATCGCCGTTCTCCGGGCCCACGAAGCCCGGCCTCGTTGAAGCAGCCGCGGCAACGACGAAGCGCTTCGCCATCGCGCCGGTTCTCCGGGCCCACGAAGCCCGGCCTCGTTGAAGCGGATACTCCAGCAAGGCGGCTGTCGGCGTCAGAAGGTTCTCCGGGCCCACGAAGCCCGGCCTCGTTGAAGCTCGTGCGTCGAGGCGACGTCGACCGTGAAGCGGAAGTTCTCCGGGCTCACGAAGCCCGGCCTCGTTGAAGCGAGTTGACCGCGGCCGACTCGGCGTCGAGCACGCAGTTCTCCGGGCTCACGAAGCCCGGCCTCGTTGAAGCCGGTAGCGCGCCTGCACACGCACCAACACGCCGTCGAGGTTCTCCGGGCTCACGAAGCCCGGCCTCGTTGAAGCCCGAACTCGACCGGCTTACGGAGCTTGATCTCCACGTTCTCCGGGCTCACGAAGCCCGGCCTCGTTGAAGCCCGCTTGGGCATCCGTATTACGTCGGGTCGGGGTTCGTTCTCCGGGCTCACGAAGCCCGGCCTCGTTGAAGCATGACGCCGCCCTGACAGGCGATGAAGCCCACGAGTTCTCCGGGCTCACGAAGCCCGGCCTCGTTGAAGCGAAGGCGACGTACCTCAAACCGATCTCGAACCTCGTGTTCTCCGGGCTCACGAAGCCCGGCCTCGTTGAAGCACA
>JAEUWI010000155.1 GCA_016791475.1 Candidatus Hydrogenedentota bacterium | reverse complement strand
CTGTGATCAGAACGCGGGGGCGATTCTCTCGACGACGCTCTTGGAGCTTTTAGCAAGAGCTGCCTGTTCCCGCCGATACGCAGTCAATTCGTGTAAAGCGTCGAGAACCATTTCCCGAGCTTCCTCCACGGTCTCCCCTTCGGAAACCGCGCCTGGAACCTCCGGAATAAAGGCCGTAAAACCGCCTTCCTCCGCCGGCTCAAAGACGATGGTAAGCTCATTGTCCATACTACTATTATACGCCTGAGTTCACAAAACGATAGGGCCAGCAGACCTCCTAGTATGAAAATTGAACTCAGGAATATCAAAATCGCCGATCTCGTTGCCGACTACATTGACAACAACGAGGAAGGCGTGCGCGGGTATGGCGCAAAGCTGAACATCCGCCCTGCCTATCAGCGCGAGTTCATCTACAAGGACAAGCAGCGGGCCGCCGTCATCGAGACTGTTCGCAAGAACTTCCCGCTAAACACAATGTATTGGGCCGTGTCGGATGACGGCAACTTCGAGCTCATGGATGGGCAGCAGCGCACGGTGAGTATCTGCCAATTCGTTGCTGGCGACTTCGCCATTGAGATCGACAAGACGACCAAGTTCTTCCACAACCTGCCCGCCGACCAGAAGCAGCAGATTCTGGATTACGAACTGAGCGTCTACGTCTGCGATGGAACGCCGAGCGAGAAGCTGGACTGGTTCAAAATCATCAACATCGCGGGCGAGAACTTGACCGACCAGGAGCTACGCAACGCGATGTTCACCGGGCCGTGGCTTGCCGACGCCAAGCGCTGGTTCAGCAAGACAGGTTGCCCTGCCTATCAGATCGGCGAGAAGTA
>JAEUWI010000154.1 GCA_016791475.1 Candidatus Hydrogenedentota bacterium | reverse complement strand
TTTCATCCCCACCATCTGCACTCAAAGCTACTATCACAGACTTTCTTGCCAATTGACTCACTAGCATAGTAGGTATAGCACTGCTATCCCCAAAAGGTTCGTCATAATAGTAGGGCAGTGTAGGCAAGATTGCTTTCGCCTCATCGATAGTACAATAATACTCCGTGTGATCAGTCCCTAATCTGGCTGCCACATCCTTGGCAAATGGGGCCTCATTATATTTTTCTTCATAAAAACCTATGGTAAAGGTCTTAATTTTCTGTGTCGCATCTCTCTGTAATAGAGCTGCAACCACGCTGCTATCATAGCCACCACTGAGAAATACTCCTACGGGTACATCGGCCACCATGCGGTAATCAAAAGCCTTCTTCAATACTTTTTCTGTTTCTTCGATAGCTTCTTGTTCTCCAATATCAAGTTTAGGTTTGATGTAGGCGTCGTTAACATTCCAATAATTATGAGGGTTGAGAGTTGAGAGTTGAGAGTTGAGGGTTGAGAGGGAAAGATTGAGATAGCATCCTGGTAGTAGCTTGTAGCAGTTTTTAAAAATACAATGTGGTGCAGGTACGTAGCAGTACTTGAGAAATAATGCTAAAGCATCCATATCTAATTCCTTTCTGAATTGTGGATGCGGATGAAATGCTTTCAATTCGGATGCGAATAGAAATAATCCATCCTGCCAATAATAATATAAAGGTTTGACTCCCGCACGGTCTCTATATATATGTAAGGTATGCTCCAAACGATGATAGATGACAAAGACAAACATGCCGATAAACTTATGGACAGCCTCTTGACCCCATTCTTCCCAAGCATGCAGCATAACTTCTGTA
>JAEUWI010000153.1 GCA_016791475.1 Candidatus Hydrogenedentota bacterium | reverse complement strand
GCGAGGCGCTGCCGGAAGCTTTCGCGCACAAGGCGCTTGATCGTGTTGCGGACCACGGCGAGCTTCGAGGCCCGCTTGGAGATCGCGAGCCCGAGCCGGGCGTGGCCGAGGTCATTCGGGCGGGCCAGCACCGTGAAGTAACGGTCGCCGGATTTCTCCGCCCGGTCGAAGACCGCCTGGAAGTCGGCCTTGCGCACCAGGCGGGCGCGCCGTTCGAAGCGCGCGCCGCCGGCCACGGCGCTTACGGCGTCAGGCGCGCACGACCCTTGGCGCGGCGGGCCTTCAGCACCAGGCGACCGTTCTTGGTGGCCATGCGGGCACGGAAACCGTGGGTGCGCTTGCGGTGCAGGACGCTGGGCTGGAAGGTGCGCTTCATGGCGGTTCGATCCGGTTGAATTCAGTGGGATTTTTCTGGGGTGTCGCTGGCGGCGGGCATCCATGGCGGACGCGGCGCGCAAACAAGGCGCGGGAGATTAGCGGTCCGTCCCCGGCGCTGTCAACGCAAGAACCGGTGCACGGAGCGTGGACACGCCGGGGATCGACTGTGGATAACTCGGCACCGAACGCATAGACTCCGCGGCTTTCGCCCGAGCCTGCCGCCGGAGGAGTCCCGCGTGGACGACGCGCTCTGGAAGCTCTGTCTCGCCCGTCTGGAACACGAGCTGAGCGAACACCAACTGAATACCTGGGTGCGCCCGCTGCAGGCCATCGTCGAGGACGGCGGCCTGCGCCTGCTCGCGCCGAACAAGTTCGTGCTCGATCATGTGCGCGACAACTTCCTCGACGTGATCCGCACCGCCCTCGCCGGCCTGCATGCGCAGGGCGAGCTCGCCGT
>JAEUWI010000152.1:325-838 GCA_016791475.1 Candidatus Hydrogenedentota bacterium | reverse complement strand
AGCCGATCTATGCGGTCGATCCGGCGCGCGATTTTCTGGCGCGCTACGCCGAGTTGCACGGGCCGCTGGCGTTGCCCGTGATCGTCGGTGTGTTACCGCTGTACGGGGCGCGCCATGCCGCCTTCCTCAACAACGAAGTGCCGGGTATCCGCATCTCCCCGGAGGCGCTCCAGCGGATGGACGCCGCCGGCGACGACGGCCCGCGCGAAGGCGTGCGCCTGGCGCTCGAGCTGCTGGCTGAGCTGCGCGGCCTTTCCGACCTGAGGGGCATCCTGCGCGGCGCGTATCTCATGCCGCCGTTCGGGCGTTATGAGATGGCGGCGGAGATTTTGGAGGGCATGCGGGCGGCGTAGGGGAAGAGGGAAGAGGGAAGAGGGAAGAGGGAAGAGGGAAGAGGGAAGAGGGTAAACCCTTCGCTCTTCCCTTTGGAATTTAAGGGCACTGCGACAGGTGGCCGACGCCTGGTGCATGCTTGTGTTTGCGTCATCTGGAGTGTCCAGGACATCGTGTGGC
>JAEUWI010000152.1:0-315 GCA_016791475.1 Candidatus Hydrogenedentota bacterium | reverse complement strand
AGTTAGATGGGAGATCCTTCGGGCCCGTCGCCTTGTCGACAAGACCTGTGTGCTTCGGGCCCTACTGAGAAACAAAACGTGCTCGACTCTGCGGTCGATGCAGTGCCGGCCCTGAGTAGGCCTTGCCTGTCCGGCGCTCGCCACGACCCACAGGGCGGCGACAAGCGCCGCCCTTGCGAGCGCGCCACCGGGTCTCAGCGAAACACAGGCCTCCCGCAGTTTCTCGCCCGCCGTTTGGGCGCCGCCCATCCACTCTCTGGATGACACGGACGCTGAGGGCCGCAATCGTGCCGGGGTGCAGACACGGACGACGAG
>JAEUWI010000151.1 GCA_016791475.1 Candidatus Hydrogenedentota bacterium | reverse complement strand
CCAAAACCTCAAGAGGAGATTCCAGCAATGCTCAGTCCAGTTGATATTCTGCCATGGCTTGAAGCGAATGTAAACGGTGTCCGTCTCTCGCGCCTTAAAACCCTGGCGGCTATCGTTCCCGCAGCGATGGAGTTGGGAGGGGTGGGAGTGCTTGCGCTGGGCCGGGCTATGTCGGGTCCCGTCAGTGGCAAGCATAACATCAAGCGGGTGAACCGCTTCCTGGGCAATGAGGATTTAGAGTGCGCGGCTGTGGCAAAGGGCATCTTTAACGTGTTCGCGCCTAAACAGGGGCGAGTTCTTGTCTTGGCGGATTGGACGGATGTGAGCAATGCGAAGATGCTGGTGTTTGCGTTGCCTGCTAACGGGCGCAGTATTCCGTTCTACACCTACGTCGTTCCCAAACTCGCCGGTGAGGGGACGTTGATAGAGGCCGAAACCAAGGCGCTACAGGCCCTTAAGGGGATCTGCGCCGGTCGCAGTCATGTGACGGTGGTTGCGGACCGGGGCTTTGGCAACAAGCGTTGGTTGGGGGCTGTGCGCAAGGTGAGGTTCCATTATGTCCAACGTATATCGAGTGTCTTTACTGTCGAAACGGAACTTTTTATGGGGGGTGTCAAGGAAATGAACCTCCGGCGCGGTGCCAGAATCCGTGACTGGGGGTACGGGACCGTCGGAGCAGACGAAGCAATTGAGGGTCGGGTCATCACCGCCTATGACCCAAACGCCAAGGAGCCTTGGTATCTGGTAACGGACCTGGACGATGCCGGAGCCGAGGAAGTCGTGAGTATCTACCGGCGACGCTGGTGGATAGAAACGGCGTTTCGGGATAGCAAAAACCG
>JAEUWI010000150.1 GCA_016791475.1 Candidatus Hydrogenedentota bacterium | reverse complement strand
ATCACCTTTTCACCGTTCTTGCCGCGGCGTTCCGCTTCGTCGGGATCAAAGACCACTTCGCCGATGGCCGCGCCCGGTGAAGCGTTCAGACCCACCGTCAGCACTCGCCCTTCCTTGACGGCGGCAGCTTTGGCGGCGGGATCGAAGCTGGGCAGAAGAATGGAGTTGATCTCCTTGGGATCAACCCGCATCAGCGCTTCTTCGCGACTGAGGATGCCCTCATCGAACATCTCCACCGCGATGCGCACGGCCGCTTCGGCGGTGCGTTTGCCGGAACGAGTCTGGAGAATGTAGAACGTGCCCGACTCCACAGTGAACTCGATGTCCTGCACGTCGCGATAGTGCGCTTCCAGCAGTTTGGCGGTAGCTTCCAGCTGGTCCATCACATCGGGCATGGTGGAGCGCATGTTGGCGATCTTGTCGGGCGTGCGGATACCGGCCACCACGTCTTCGCCCTGGGCGCGAATCAGGTACTCGCCGTAGAGCGCCTTCTCGCCGGTGCTGGGGTTGCGGGTGAAGCAGACACCGGTGGCGGAACGATCATCCAGGTTGCCGAAGACCATGGACTGCACGGTGACGGCGGTACCGAGATTGTGGTCGATCTTGCTCATCTCGCGGTAGTAGATGGCACGCGGATTGTTCCAGGAACGGAAGACCGCTTCGATGGCACAGGCCAGCTGTTCCTGCACGTCCTGTGGGAAGGGCTTGCCGGTGCGCTCCTCAACCAGAGCCTTGTATGAGCCCACCAGCTCTTGCAGAGCTTCAGCGGTCAATTCGTTGTCCAGAGTGACGCCGCGTTCCTGCTTGAGGGCCGAGATGAGGTGCTCGAAGTCCTCTTTGGG
>JAEUWI010000149.1 GCA_016791475.1 Candidatus Hydrogenedentota bacterium | reverse complement strand
TTTATTTCTGTCCAAAACGTGTTGATGATTGGTTTGCCCGCGAGAACCTACCAAAAACCTTCTTTAACTGAAATTCGCATCCTATCTTATAACAAGATTCCAAAATAACTATGTACTTATCCACTTCACCTGAGCTGATCCAATCCTATAGAAAGGATGGGTATGTTATCCTTCGAAATCTGTTCACAGCAGCCGAGGTAGACAAACTCTATAGTACTGCGCTGGAAGATGATGCCATGCGCAAAAATGCACTCGACCTAAATGATCAGACCGGCAAGAAAACAAAGCTTTCATTGTGGTTTACACCCGGAAATGATGTCTTCGGGTACATGACGCGAAGCAATAGGATTATTCGTTCCATAGAACCTTTGCTGGATAGCGATACGCCTGTTTGTCACTTTCATTCTAAACTGATGCAAAAGGAGCCAAGGGTTGGCGGGGCGTGGGAATGGCACCAGGATTACGGCTACTGGTATAAAAATCAGTTTATGTTTCCCGATCAATTGATCAGTGTTATGGTGGCACTTACGCCAGCGAACAAGGAAAACGGATGCCTTCAGATAATAAAAGGATCACATAAATTGGGTCGGGTCAATCATGGTTTTGCAGGCGAACAGGTGGGTGCCGATCTGGTCTTTGTGAACAATGCCTTAAAAACGATGGAGTTGATTTACTGCAATCTTAATCCCGGTGATGCGCTGATCTTTCACAGTAATCTTCTGCATCGGTCCGAGGCTAATCTTTCGGATAAACCGAGATGGTCAATTATTTCGTGCTACTGTTCCCAATCCAATCTTGCCTACAATGAAACATCCACAGCGTGGAAAATTCCGGTTGATCTG
>JAEUWI010000148.1 GCA_016791475.1 Candidatus Hydrogenedentota bacterium | reverse complement strand
ATACTGGTTTTTGCTGCATTTCCTGATCAGGTACCAGAAAAGTGAGCCTTCTGGTTGCAGCAACTGCATCAACATCGCCGAATCTTCGGTATAATTCAGGGGTATGGATCTGTGGAATTGCCCCGGTAATGAGTTTCAGATGGTTGCAGTGATGAGGATTTTCGGTTTTTCGACCTCAAATTGACTCGACATGGTCGGTTTTCCGTGGTATCCTGTAATGTAACCGAAAGGGCGTGTACCCGTTCTGGGAAAAATCACGCCGGGGTTCAGTGAAAGTCCGCGTTCGCGGCAAACTTCGGTTTGGTAGGGTTCTTGTGCGTCAAGTGTACCCGTGTTCTGTGAGAGTGTGCAAAGGAGGCCCACATGAAGTGCGGTCGTAGCGTGTATCGAAAGTCTGGTTTTACGCTGATCGAGTTGCTGGTGGTGATCGCCATCATCGCACTCCTGATCGGCATCCTGCTGCCTGCCTTGGGCGAAGCCCGCAAGTCCGGCCGCATCACCATCTGCACGGCGAACATGAAGCAACTGGGTGTCGCTACGCAGAGTTACACGGCGGACTATCAGGATCGTTTGTACGCCTTCACGATCAGCGCCGCGACGGCCAACCTGCTCACCTTCCAGGACCTGCGAGATCAGGCCTCGGGCGGCGGGCTCGAGGCTCACGCCGCTCAGGCGGTAGACATCATCCGTCGCCGCACGGGCCGCGATAACTTCGACCAGGTCAACGGCTGGATCCCCGATGTGCTCTACACGCACCTCGTACTCCAGGATTACCTCGCCAGCCGTCTTCCCGAGAAACTCGTTGTCTGCCCCGAAGACCGCAACCGCAACCTCTGGCAGACC
>JAEUWI010000147.1:609-844 GCA_016791475.1 Candidatus Hydrogenedentota bacterium | reverse complement strand
CATCACGGGCGACCTGGCCGCGATGGGCACGGCCCCCGGTATTGGGCGCCGGCTTGCGGCGCGGAGCCGGTTTGGCTTCGGCAGCGTCAACCGGTGCGGCACCACGCTGCGAACGTGCAGCACCGCGGCGACCGGCCTCCGGCGGACGATCCGCCGCCGGGTCGGAATTGGATGAGGATTGACGGAATGGTGTGCGTTTGTTTTTCATTATTCCAGCTCCAGTGTCTGGCTGATT
>JAEUWI010000147.1:0-599 GCA_016791475.1 Candidatus Hydrogenedentota bacterium | reverse complement strand
GGTCGCCCGGGTGTTTCGCGATGGCCCACCACGTCAATCCAACCGCGCTCTTCGAGTGTCTTGATCACGTTGGCGTTGACCGCGACCCCGCGGATTTCTTCAATATCGCCCCGGGTCACCGGTTGACGATAGGCGATGATGGCCAAGGTTTCCAGCACCGCCCGCGAATACTTGGGCGGACGCTCCGGATTGAGGCGCTCGATATAGGGCAGGTATTCGGCCCGCGTCCTGAAACGCCAGCCGGATGCAAGCTGAATCAATTCGACCGGCCGCTCGCCCCAGTCCTCGCGCAGTTCGTCGAGCAGCTTGCGCAGCATGTCCGTCGACAGCTCCTCGTCGAACATACGCTTCATATCGTGCGGCGACATCGGCTCGCGCGCCGCGAGCAAGGCGGCTTCAAGCACCCGCTTGACCTGGCTCGGCTCCATCGCCTTCCTCCATGACAGTTTCCGGTTCGCCCGAACTGATATTGATATAGATCGGAGCAAACGCTTCGGTCTGCGTGATACTGATCATTTTGTCCCGAACCTGCTCAAGCATGGCCAGGAAATGCACACCCAGTCCAGGAGACCCCATTTCGGGATCGAACAGTGTCTCGA
>JAEUWI010000146.1 GCA_016791475.1 Candidatus Hydrogenedentota bacterium | reverse complement strand
CAGACCATGGAGATCCACTACACCAAGCATCATCAGGCCTATGTGAACAACCTGAATGCCGCGCTCAAGGACACGCCGCACGGCAGCCAGCCCGTGGAGCAGTTGATCGCCGACCTGCCCCTGCTGCCCGAAGGCGTTCGCGGTGCCGTGCGCAACAACGGCGGCGGGCACGCCAACCACAGCCTGTTCTGGACGGTGATGGCCCCGGTGGACCAGGGCGGCGGCGGTACTCCCTCGGGCGAACTGGCACAGGCCATTGACCGGGAACTGGGCGGCTTCGATGCCTTCAAGGCCGCCTTCACCCAGGCCGCGCTCACGCGCTTTGGCAGCGGCTGGGCCTGGCTGGTGGTGGGCAAGGACGGCAAGCTGGCCGTGGAAAGCAGCGGCAACCAGGACAGCCCGCTGATGGCCGGCATCGGCTCCGGCGCCACCCCCATCCTGGGCCTGGACGTGTGGGAACACGCCTACTACCTCAAGTACCAGAACCGCCGCCCTGAATACATCGCGGCGTTCTACAACGTAGTCAACTGGGCCGAAGTGGCCCGCCGCTACGCCGCCGCACGCGGCTGAACGGTCTGCAACGCCAACCTCTGACCTCGACCAGCATGGATCTGCCACAACGCTTCCGCTCCAAGACCAGCGTACGGTCCAACATCCGCCTGTGGATAGGCCTGGCCATCATGATGGCCGGCGCCTGGGCGCTCACCAGCCAGTTCTGGGCCTATGCGCAGAACCATCCGGTGGTCTTCCAGGCACTGGCCGGAGGCTCGGCCGCCGCGCTGGCGACCGCACTGGGCACCGTGCCCGTGATGCTGTCCCAGCGCCTGTCCGACCGCACGCAGGAC
>JAEUWI010000145.1 GCA_016791475.1 Candidatus Hydrogenedentota bacterium | reverse complement strand
GGAAGGAGAATCACGCCTTACATCGCGCAGACTGAACGGACGATCACCGATGCGGGCTTGCAGAACAGTTCAGCGAGGCTGCTTCCTGAACGGTCAGTCATCCTTTCTACACGCGCTCCAATAGGCCACTTGGCCATCAACACTGCGCCGATGGCGACCAACCAAGGCTGCAAGGGGTTGGTTCCGCGCGATGGGCTTGATAGCAAGTACCTGTACTACTACTTGGCAAGCATTGTTCCGCTTCTCAATGAGCTTGGAACAGGCGCGACCTTCAGGGAACTATCGGGTGGGAAACTCAAAGAGGTTCCGGTTCCGGTAGCGCCGCTTCCCGAACAACAGCGAATCGCCGCTATCCTCGACGAAGCTTTCGACGGCATCGCCACGGCTAAAGCCAACGCCGAAAAGAACCTCCAGAACGCCCGCGCTTTGTTTGAAAGCCACCTGCAATCCGTTTTCACGAAGCGGGGCGAGGGGTGGGTGGAGACACCGCTGTCCGAACTGTGCGACATCAAGCATGGTTACGCCTTCGAGGGAGAATTCTTCAGCAGCGAGGGCGATTACGTACTACTTACGCCGGGAAACTTCTACGAGAAAGGCGGCTACCGCGACCGGGGTGAAAAGCAGAAATACTACATAGGCGAGATTCCACGCGACTACGTACTCAATGAGGGTGACTTACTCGTAGCCATGACGGAACAAGCTGCGGGTTTGCTAGGCAGTCCCATTCTCGTACCAGAGTCCGACAAATTCCTGCACAACCAGCGGCTCGGCCTCGTCACCAAGAAATCTGGGGCTGCATGGACGAATGAGTTCTTCTTCCACGTTTTCAACACACAGACCGTTCG
>JAEUWI010000144.1 GCA_016791475.1 Candidatus Hydrogenedentota bacterium | reverse complement strand
TGATCGGCACGATCCGCGCCGATCGTTCCAATCGCGCCGACGCCGACACGCCCGCCGACAACGCGAATGAGTCATTGAACGAGTACGTCACCAGCCCAACGCCGCCGCCGGTCATCGAATCCGACGCGCTCGAATCCTCGTGCGACCACGCGACACTCCCCGCGACAATCCACGACCAGTTGTCGTTGTGCCGCACGAACAGGCTCGAGATCAATCGATGGTCATAGAGCGGCCCGTCCCAGGGCGAATCCGTGCCGCCCAGGTCAACCGCGTTCGAGAAGTTGTACCACGACGCCTCCTCGCGGAACGCGACGTCAAGAAAGACCGTCTTGCCGAACGGGATGTTGACGCCCACCTCGCCGCCGGCGCGCGAGAGCGAGACATCGCCGTTCTTGTCCAGGTCGCTCTTGAAGTGATAGATGCCAAAGCCGCCCACGCGGAACGAAACCTCCGGGGCGTCGGATGTTTCCGCCGGCGCATCGGCGGGCGCATCGGCGGGCTTGGCGGCGTCTTGGGCCGCCACCGACCCGGCCATCGCCAGCATCACACACGCGGGGCACAGCATCGCTCGGCGGATCGTCATGACGGCTCTCCAGGGTCGGTGCGAGTTGGTGCGCACTATACACGCGGCGTCGGTATCGCGTGCAAAGCGACGCCGCCCCCGCCGGCGACGAAACGGCAAAGTGGCAAAGTGGCGATACGGCAAAGTGGCGATACGGCAAAGTGGCAAAGTGGTCAATCCTCCGCCCTTTGAGTCAACGCGTGCCGAGTGCCGCGGACGAAGTGGAATTGTGAATCTGTGCCATGCGGACGATCGCCCCGTGGACTCCGCACGCGCCGCGCCCCC
>JAEUWI010000143.1:575-848 GCA_016791475.1 Candidatus Hydrogenedentota bacterium | reverse complement strand
CTCGAATTCCGCTGCGGCGCGCGTGTGCTCGACCAGGGCCAGCACATAGTCGAACAGCGCCGGTGCGGCATGTATCGCATCCGCGGCGGCCTGCGCGGCCTCCAGTTCGCCCACGCTCATGACCGGCTCGATCTGCGCGATGAGCTGGCGGCGGTCCATGCCGGCGAGCAGGGCGCGCGCCGCGGCGCGCGCCGGATAGCCCAGTTAGAAGAGCATAAAGAAAATTACAAACAGCGCCAACGGCAGCGCGAACGTGCCCACCATGAGTGGGTG
>JAEUWI010000143.1:298-565 GCA_016791475.1 Candidatus Hydrogenedentota bacterium | reverse complement strand
TCTGGTGTGTGGGATTCTGGGTGGCGATGACGAAAAACGGCTGCGGCAGCGGGCGCGTTTCGCCATCCAGCGTGACCTGGCGTTCTTCCATCGCTTCGAGCAGCGCGCTTTGCGCCTTGGGCGTGGCGCGATTGATTTCGTCGGCCAGCAGCACCTGGGCGAATACCGGGCCGGGATGAAAGCGGAAACGCCCGGAATCGCGCTCGAATATGGTGGTGCCGAGCAGGTCGGCGGGCAGCATGTCGCTGGTGAACTGCACGCGCGCGA
>JAEUWI010000143.1:0-288 GCA_016791475.1 Candidatus Hydrogenedentota bacterium | reverse complement strand
CCCCGGGCATGTCCTCGATGAGCAGATGACCGCGCGCCACCAGGCAGGCCAGCGCCATGCGTATCGGATGGGCCTTGCCCAGCACGACCTGACCGGCCGCGTCGAGCACGCGCTGCAGATTCTGACTCAGTGGAGTGGGCATATCTTGTGAAGGCGGGACTGCAGAGGCGATAATAACGGTTTGCCGCCGGTGACGTGCGTGCCGGCCACATTTCGCCATGAAGGTGAACACAAATCGGGGAGACCGGCATTGACTACGGCATTCATAACGCATAGAGACTGCCAGAT
>JAEUWI010000142.1:562-850 GCA_016791475.1 Candidatus Hydrogenedentota bacterium | reverse complement strand
TTCGCGAGGCACGAGCGAAGGTGTTCTCTTCCCGCGTTGTTTTACGATTGTCCGGGGTGGTGGTTGAGCGGAGTGTGCGGTTGTTCGTTTTTCAATTCCATAGGCTTTTCGGCAATTCGTTTTTTATTTTCTCAGCTCGCTTTTTTATCGCCTCCTCCAAAACCATCGGGTCAATCTCCTGGTTTTCTAAGTGCATGGTGTGGGCAGTATCCATTACAATCTCTCTGGCCAGCTGGAGTGCGCGTTTTTCAATGAGTTTATCGAGCGATTCTTCTTTGGGGACAAAGC
>JAEUWI010000142.1:0-552 GCA_016791475.1 Candidatus Hydrogenedentota bacterium | reverse complement strand
CTGTGATTATCTGTTGTCGGTTATCAGTTATCGGTTGTCCGTTCATTATCTTTACCAATTATACTTTAACCCACAACCCACAACCCACAACCCACAACCCACAACCCACAACCTACAACCCACAACCCACAACCTACAACCCCATAACCCCCACCGCCAAATAACAAACCAGCGCAAGCCCCGCTGCCATCAGCGCATAGGGTAGTTGGGTAAATGCGTGTTCGATATTATTGCATTCGGTGCCGGTAGCGGTTAATATCGTGGCGTCGGAATAAAAGCAGGCGTGGGCGCCCAGCGTGCCTGCACTGATCACGGCGCCAAGGGTAATCCACACATTGGCGTCAAGGGCGATGGCTACCGGCACTACCATCGGAATAGCGATGGCGTAAATCCCCCAGGAAGAACCTGTCGCAAACGCAATGGCGCCCAGCGACAAAAATACCAGCGCCGGTAAATAAGCTTTGGATACTACTCCCTGCAAACTTTCAATTACATATTGGGTCATACCCATTTCGTCGCCTATATTTTTTAATATATAAGAAACGATCAAAA
>JAEUWI010000141.1 GCA_016791475.1 Candidatus Hydrogenedentota bacterium | reverse complement strand
CGCGTTGCATTGCGCCAGATACGAACGGCCATCGATGCCTACAAGCAGGCCACGGATGAGGGGCGTATTACCAAGAAGGCCGATGAATCGGGTTATCCACCCCGGCTGGAGGAATTATTCATGGGCGTGCCGGATATCAAGAGTCCGGATAAGAAGATTATTTATTTCCTGCGCCGCTTGCCCCCTGATCCACTGTTTGTCGAACTGGATGTCGCCGGTGTTTCGGCGACTCCGGCTGCGGATACCTGGGGGAAGCGCAGTTATGAAAGCCCATGGGATAGTCCCAAGGAGGGTGACGATGTTTATGATGTTTATTCACGTTCGGAAGCCATCGGCCTGAACGGCATTCCTTACCGGGAGTGGTGATGATAAACCTATCCGAGATCGGGAAATCCAGAGGATTTACCTTAATCGAACTGCTGGTGGTTATGGCGATTATCGCGACGTTGTTGAGTATTGTCGCGCCGAAGTATTTTAATTCTATCGATAAAGCCAAAGAAGCCGTGCTACGGCAGGACTTGGGTATTATGCGCAATGCCATCGATCAGTTCTATTCGGATTTTGGTAAATATCCCATTGACCTGACAGAACTGGTCGACAAACGCTATATGCGCAGCGTGCCGAAAGATCCGTTTACCGAAAGCGATAAAACCTGGGTCGAGGTTCCTCCCAAGAACGAGACGGAATCAGGCGTCTATGATGTTTATAGCGGCTACTCGGGAAGAGCGCTGGATGGCTCGTACTATCAAGAATGGTAAATGACCGGGGTTTGCTCCGATTCTTGTGGTGCACATGATATGCCACGGCGGGAAAGCGGTTTTGTTTATCTTTGGGCCTTGTTCGGAGTAACT
>JAEUWI010000140.1 GCA_016791475.1 Candidatus Hydrogenedentota bacterium | reverse complement strand
CCGAACTCAACCGGGCATATTCGTCCGGCGACCAACAGATGCTCGACAAATTGATGAGCGAATACCGCGTCAGCCCCGAGATGGTCACGGGCACATCGGTCGGCGACGAGCTTGTCCGGTGCATCCGTCAGATCGCACAGGTCCACAATCGATTGAAGGAGTTGACGAAGGAAGGTAAAGAGCACGAGGCTTCAGAATTGTTCGATCTGTTCAGAAAATGCGAGGCCGAGTTTGCCGAGGGACGCGACCTTTTGAAACACATGGCCGAACGGGCAAAGACACATATTAGCAAGAGCCAAAGGCGTCTTGAGAACCTGCGAAACGTCACCGCGGCTCAAGAAGAACATGTGAAGAAAACCTACGGAATGGACATCACCGACTTTCGCGATGGCTAGACCGCGTGCCCTGCGGCGTGACCGGACGACCAGGCCCATTGAAAATTGTATCCGCCGAGCCAGCCGGTCACATCAACCACCTCTCCGATAAAATAAAGGCCGGGAACCTTTTTTGCTTCCATGGTTTGCGACGAAAGTTCATCAGTCGATATCCCGCCGAGCGTAACCTCGGCCTTATTCCAGCCCTCGGTCTCGCGAAATTTGACCTTCCAATCGTGAAGCGCTCCCGTGACCAGATCGATGTCCTTTTTGCTTAACTGGTCGATCGGCTTATTCGGCAGACGTCCTTCGGCAAAATTTTCGACGAACCGATGCGGCAAGATCTCAGAAAGGTAATTCACCAGCATCTTCCGGCTTCGGGCGCGCGAGCCGAGTGCGGCAGCGAGTTCGACGTCCGGCGCCAGATCGATCGCAACCGGCGTGTCAGGCCGCCAATAATTCGACGCCTGCAAAATTG
>JAEUWI010000139.1 GCA_016791475.1 Candidatus Hydrogenedentota bacterium | reverse complement strand
AAGCAGCGACTGGCCGTGCACGGACGTCAAGGCCCGCTCGCCGGTGGCGACATCGGGATTGGCCATGTCGAAGGCTTCGAGGAAATCCGGCATGTCGCCCCGGACCATGGGCAGGTAGAGGCTGCGGCGGCGGTGACTGGTCGTTTGGGCGCTGCCGCCCTGGCTGGAACTGTTGGCGATGGCCTGCTCGCCGAGATGGGACACTGGCGAACCGCCGGAGCCCGATTCCCAGTTTTCCGAAGCCACCAGCAGGGCGTCGCGGATCGACTCCGCCGGCAGGCGGCGGCGATGCTGATGGGTGAGGAGCCGACCGTCTGGATCACTTGCCGGGCGGGGGTGGTCGGCCGTGGGTGAGGCGAGACGGTAGGCGCGGCTCAGGGCGATGCGCCGGAGGGTGTGTTTCGTCGACCAGCCGTGCTCCATGAAGTCGACGGCGAGCCAGTCGAGCAATTCGGGATGACTGGGCGCCTCTCCCTGAGGGCCAAAATTATCGAGAGTCGAGACCAGGCCGGTGCCGAAGAGCTGGCTCCACAACCGGTTGACGTAGACCCGGGCCGTCAGCGGGTGGCGACGGTCGGTCAACCACTCCGCCAATTCGCGGCGGCCGCTTTCGCCGGGCGCGATGTCGGGGCGGGCCGTGCCGGGCAGGCTGGCGACTTGGAGAAAGCCGCGTGGCTCGATCGGGCCGGTCAATCCGGGTTCGCCACGCACCCGGATGGCCAGGTCAGCGATCTCGGCGGCGGGCCGGTCCTGAGCGGCCATGGCTTTCTGCCCCGGCGGGCCGGGAAGGTCGCGCTCGATCCAGCCGGACACGTTCACGTTGTTCATCCTCACGCCCTCGGCGGTGCGGGTGCTGCG
>JAEUWI010000138.1 GCA_016791475.1 Candidatus Hydrogenedentota bacterium | reverse complement strand
GTGAACAACAGGTTGGTTTGCACACCGATTTGCAGGGCAGGCGGCACGGAAGGCGGGGCTTCGAGGAATGCGGCGTACTCGTGTTCGAGAAAACGTCCGACCCAGCCGGTTTCCACTACTTCGTTGCGGTCGCTGGCCGAGGTAATAATGTCCGACGAGCGAAAATGGCTGTAATTCGGGTCGGGGTATCCCACGTTGAAAATCACCTTCATCATGCCCTCCGCCCAAAGCGATTGCAGGGAGTTGGTTTCCTGCGGCATACCGTATTGGGCACTGAGCGCCCAGAGTTTGTTGTCGGGGATGCCGAGCGTAGGCCGGAGGTTGTAGTATTCCGAACTGCCGCGCTTGATCACGGTATTCAGTCCGTCGTTGCCGCCGTCGAGGCGAATGAGCACGAGAATCCGGTCGTTGTCGTCCCAGTTTGCCGCCAAGGATGCCAGCAGCGGTGTGGGTTGGAACGCGCGCACGGGCAGGCCGCCCAGCAGCATGCTGCCTGCACCCAACAGACCCGAAGCGGAAAGGAAATCGCGACGCGACCACAGGCGGTGCTCCCGGCTGTGGGCTTCACCGTGTTCGAGGGCTGAACCGAAACGTTTCATAAATTAGTGATGAGTGATGTGTGATGAGCGATGCTAAGCAAGTTGATATTCCGGTTGTTTGGCTAAATATTGAAGCAGTGCGATCACCTGGTATGGCGCCTCGTCCCAGTTCAGGTTCCAGGAACCGTCGGTGAAATAGCCTTCCGGGATGCCGTTTTTGAAATACTCGACTGCGGCCTGGAAATGAATCGCGTCGAGTTCCTGCCCGCAGAAAAAGTCAATAAGCGCCGCCGAGATGACCGCCGGATCGTTGCTGTTGT
>JAEUWI010000137.1 GCA_016791475.1 Candidatus Hydrogenedentota bacterium | reverse complement strand
GCCCAAACTCGCCGCGCGCGTCCCCGTGACAGAACTGCCTGGCGGCGAACTCATCTTGCCCGTCTACGGCTGGGCATCGCAACGGCAGCCTACCTCCGCGTGGCTCATCTGTTCCCGCGACAAAGGCGCAACCTGGGGCGAAGCATCGCTCATCGGCCGCGACCCCAACCGCGAACTCCCCTTCGACGAGCCCTTCGTCCTCCGCAAACGCGATGGCGGCATGATCGCCATGATCCGCACCGGCGGTTATCTCTACCAGAGCAACTCTACCGATAACGGCCGCACCTGGACTCCCGCCGCCGCAACCAAAATGTGGGGCCATCCCGCCCACCTGCTCGAACTCAAGGACGGCCGCATTCTCTGTACCTATGGACATCGCCGTGCGCCGTTCGGATTGCGCGCCACCGACAGCCGCGACGGCGGCAAGACCTGGGACGTCGACAAAACGGTAATCCTTCGCGACGATGGCGGCAACGGCGATCTGGGCTATCCGAGTGTGGTCGAGTTGGAAGGCGGCCGCGTCCTGGTTGTCTATTGGATGAACAACGAGAAGCCCGGCGACCCTGACTCCGAAGTCCGCTATATCGCCGGGACGTTCTTCACGCCCTAAACCGTCTGGGTCCGCCCCGTCTCCGCTGCCTTGTACGCCGCGAAGATCGTCTTCAGCACATGCAGGCTTTCGTCCGGGCTCAGCACTGGCGTCTCCGCCCCCATCGCCGCCCGCACTGCGTGCTGCACGTACGGTGTGTAGCCGCCCGAAGGCCCCTCCGGCTTGAATCGCCGGGTCTCACCCTTGCCGTTCTTGGTGCTGTACCACTCCAGCGGATTCTCCTCCTGATAATGGATTTCCACCCAGCCCTGC
>JAEUWI010000136.1 GCA_016791475.1 Candidatus Hydrogenedentota bacterium | reverse complement strand
AATTGATGACTTCCGAATTATTAGGATTAGGACTCATCGATAAAGCCGATGTGCAAAATGAAAATCCGGATTGGCCGGCCTATAAAAAATATTTCATGCACGGAACTTCCCACCACATGGGATTGGACACACACGATTACGGTTTACTTCACGAACCGATGCAGGCCAATATGGTATTTACCGTAGAACCCGGAATTTATATTCCTGCTGAAGGATTCGGTATCAGACTGGAAGATAATGTTGTTGTACAGCAAAGCGGGGAACCGTTTAACCTGATGCGAAATATTCCTATTGAAATTGAGGAAATTGAAAGTTTGATGAATCAGTAGATTTTAGATTGCAGATTTGTGATTTATGATTGTAGATTTATGATTGTAGATTTATGATTTAAAACTTTAGGCTTTAGGCTTTAGGCTTTAGGCTTGAGACTTTGGACTTTAGACTTAAAATTTTGAAGGCGGCTTGCTGATTGCGGGCCGCTTTTTTTTCGCCACAGATTAAGAGATTTTAATGATTCTTGAATCTGTGTTAACCCTTTAATCTGCGGCAAAAAAATATAATTTTTAAAAAAAGGAATTTACCTTTGCAAAACAAACTAAGCGCTTTGAAACAGATAATCTACAAAAACACGACTATTTCTTATACTGATTCCGGGAAGGGAACTGCTATTGTATTGCTTCATGGCTTTCTGGAAAACAGCAGTATGTGGGAAAGTTTCATCCCTGAATTTTCTAAGAAATATCGGATTATCTGTATTGATTTATTAGGTCATGGAGCGACTGAACCAATGGGTTATGTGCATTCTATGGAAGATAATGCTGATGCGGTGCACGCGGTATTGTCTGAATTAAAAATCCGAAAA
>JAEUWI010000135.1 GCA_016791475.1 Candidatus Hydrogenedentota bacterium | reverse complement strand
ACGAGATGCCTCCTACAGGCAAGCTTGCCCCTGAGAAGCTGGCCGTGCTCGAACAGTGGATGAAAGATGGCATCCCCTGGTCCGATTCGGTCAAGCTTGAAACTTCGAAAGAAGAGCACAAGGCAATGGGCGGCGTGGTGACAGCGGAATCGAAGAATTACTGGGCGTTCAAACCGGTCAATTCGCCAGCGCCACCGGCGGTGAAGAACACTGCATGGGTGAAGACACCTATTGATGCGTTCATCTTGGACAAGCTGGAAGCAAAGGGCATTCAGCCAAGCCCGGCTACGGACAAACTGGCACTGATCCGACGGGCTACCTACGACCTGACTGGCTTGCCCCCAACACCTGAAGAGATCGACAGCTTTGTTAACGACAAAGACCCTGCGGCTTATGAGAAGCTGATCGACAAGTTGCTGGCATCGCCGCACTACGGCGAGAAGTGGGCACGGCACTGGCTCGATGTGGTGCGCTTTGCGGAAACCAATGGCTACGAACGGGATGGCCCGAAGCCTTTCGCCTGGCGATACCGCGATTATGTCATCCGCAGTTTGAACAGCGATAAGCCTTATGATCTCTTCATCAAGGAACAGTTGGCGGGTGATGAGTTGCCGGGCGAGAACCCTGATGCGATTATCGCTACCGGTTTCTACCGGCTTGGCTTGTGGGATGATGAACCAGCAGACCCGAAGCAGGCCCGGTTCGATGAGATGGATGATATTGTCGCGACCACGTCGCAGGGCTTTCTGGGCATCACCATGAACTGTGCCCGGTGTCACGATCACAAGATCGATCCAATCCCGCAGGCGGACTATTACAAGTTGCTGGCTTTCTTTGCTGATGTGGAACGCTTCAGTCTGGATCG
>JAEUWI010000134.1 GCA_016791475.1 Candidatus Hydrogenedentota bacterium | reverse complement strand
GCGCTTGTTGGGCGGCTTGGGCGGGAATGGCCCGCGCTTGGGGGAGGTTGCGGGCTCGATGGCCGTTGGCCCAAGCGGGACCGCCGGCGGTGAGCCAACGACGTGCGTGCCGGCGTCCGGAGGCGTCGTCACCGCGCCCGGCGCTCCGCTGACTTGACCGGCTGCTCCGCCGTCGAGCCCCGGGATCGGCTCGGCGGGCATCGAGATCGTGGAATCGGCGGAGGCGGGTGGCGGCGGTTCCGTTGCGTCAGGCGCGGGCTCGGGCACGCGGCCGAAGATCAGCCGGCCGGCCGAGGTCTGCAGCGCGGAGGTGACATGCAGCGTGACCATCTCCCCGACCCACGGGCGTCCGTTCTCGGCGACGACCATGGTGCCGTCGTCGAGATAGCCCACGCCCTGGCCCGGCTGCTCGCCCGGCTTGATGAGCCGCAGCGACACCTGCTCGCCCGGGATGAGCGCGGGCTTGAGCGAGTTGGCCACGTCGTTGAGGTTCAGGACTCGGACGCCCTGGATCGCCGCGACGCGGGCCAGGCCCGTGTCGGCGCTGACGATCACCGCGTCCATCTGCCGCGAGAACTCGACGAGCATCTGGTCCACGGCCTTGCCGGGCACGGGGGTCTCGTCGATCGAGACGTCCACGCCCGGGGTGCGCTGCAATCGCGTGACCACGTCGAGCCCGCGCCGGCCCTTGTTGCGCTTGATCTTGTCCTGCGAGTCGGCGAGGGCCTGCAACTCGCCCACGACGAAGTAGGGGATCACGAGCGGATACTGCATGATTCCCGTGGCAGCGAGGTCCCCGATCCGCGCGTCCACGAGCGTCGAGGTGTCCAGGACGTGCGGGCGGGCGCCGCGGCTCTGCTTGGCGAA
>JAEUWI010000133.1 GCA_016791475.1 Candidatus Hydrogenedentota bacterium | reverse complement strand
CCTGACCCAGCCGCATGGGCTCATTGCGCGGTACGGTCGCACGCCATCCCGGTTTTCCAGCGGGATTGAGACATACCACCCCTCCGAGCGCCACGAACGTCGCGATCCCGAGGGTCGCACGCCATCCCGGTTTTCCAGCGGGATTGAGACGCCGCGTCGTCGCGGGCCGCGACGGCGATGCCCCGGATCGTCGCACGCCATCCCGGTTTTCCAGCGGGATTGAGACGTTGTGGCCCACGCCCGCGGTGTTCGCGTTGCGGTCGTTGTCGCACGCCATCCCGGTTTTCCAGCGGGATTGAGACGCTCGCACGGGAGCGCGGTCATCCCAGCGACACCGCTCAAGTCGCACGCCATCCCGGTTTTCCAGCGGGATTGAGACTCGACGCACGCGCTCATCGAGCAGGTGATGCCCGCGGGGGTCGCACGCCATCCCGGTTTTCCAGCGGGATTGAGACGACGCACCAGCTTTCGCCGGAGCCGTCTTCACGAGCGAGTCGCACGCCATCCCGGTTTTCCAGCGGGATTGAGACGGCGGGACCTCGACCTCCTTGGCCATGCCGCCGTTGTTGTCGCACGCCATCCCGTTTTTGCCTCGCGTTTCTTCCGTGCGACGAGGCCAACGTGGTGCACCCGGCTTGCGTAGCCGTCGCACGCCATCCCGGTTTTCCAGCGGGATTGAGACAACTGCCGAGCCGAAGGCGCTGCGCACGGCGATGAACTCGTCGCACGCCATCCCGGTTTTCCAGCGGGATTGAGACCAGGAGAAGCATCGCGTGGGAAGGCTAGAGCGACTGAGGTCGCACGCCATCCCGGTTTTCCAGCGGGATGGAGACCACCACCGGCGGCGCGGGCGAGTTGTTCTGCCCCGG
>JAEUWI010000132.1 GCA_016791475.1 Candidatus Hydrogenedentota bacterium | reverse complement strand
AACGCCTGACCGTTACCCTGGGGCACGCCTATGGCATGGCCGAGCTGGACGAGACCCACCTGCGCCAGCAGCATGAATCCGACGCCCAGTTCGGTCAGATCGGCAACAGCCCGGTCATGCAGACCCTGTTCCGGGGCATTCAGAAAGCGGCTGAGGTCGATGTGCCGATTCTGATCACCGGCGAGGTGGGAACCGGCAAGGAACAATCCGCCCGCACCATTCACGAACATTCGAGCCGGGCAGCGGCGCCCTTCGTAGCGGTCAGTTGCGCGGCGATGCCTGCCAATCTCCTTCAATCCGAGTTGTTTGGTCACGAGAAGGGAGCATTTACCGGCGCCAATGAACGTCATATCGGCCAGATCGAGGCGGCGACCGGCGGCACCCTGTTTCTGGATGAAATCGGCGATCTCGCGCAGGAATTGCAGATTCAACTGTTGCGGTTTCTGGAGGAGAAAAAAATCCGGCGGCTTGGCGGATCCAAGCCGATTCCCACCAATGTTCGGCTGATCACCTCCACCAACACCAATCTGGAACTGGCCGTGCGCGATGGCCGCTTCCGTGAGGATTTATTCTACCGTCTGAATGTCCTGCACTTGCGGGTGCCCCCGCTGCGCGAGCGCCGGGGTGACGTGGAGCTGCTGGCCCGGCACTTCTTCAACAAGTTCGCCGCCGAGGTTAAGACCGTCGCTAAAGGATTCAGCCGGGATGCGCTGGAAGTCATCAATCGCTATGACTGGCCGGGCAATATTCGGGAATTGATGAACCGGACGCGACGAGCGGTGCTGTTGAGTGAAGGGCCTTATATTGCGCCCGGCGATCTGGAACTGGAGCGGCGCTCGCTGGGCCGGGGCTTCGTGACGCTGGACGAGGCGCGCATGGCGG
>JAEUWI010000131.1 GCA_016791475.1 Candidatus Hydrogenedentota bacterium | reverse complement strand
CGTGGCAATTCGAGCAGCGAACGCCTTCGCGAAACATCCGGCTCTGCAGGAAGGAACCGTATTCGTACAACTCTTCCTTGATCTGGCCGTCGGCAAAGTAGAGATCGCCGTCGAGCTTTTCCGGCTCGTAGAAATCGTGAAACTTGGCCCCCGGCCGATAGTCGCCGTGAACGATCCGCCGCCGCGCGTGGCACTGGGCGCACGTTTCAATTTCGCCGAGCGAGTTCGGACCCTTGAGCTGATTCAGCGCGTAGCTATGGAAGTGGCGCGGGTCGCTGAAGCCGAGGGCACCTTCCGCGCGGGCCACGTGTTCGCTCGCCGGGCCGTGACACGCTTCGCAACTCACGTCGATCTCCGCCCACGTCGTATGGTAGGCGTTCGCGGCGACGTCGAACTTCTTCTGCAGGTCGGTGCTGTGGCACTCGGCGCACATGTAGTTCCAGTTCTGCCCGCCGCCGGTCCAGTGGAGCCAGTCCCCCGCCGCGATCTTGCGGTTGGGATACAAGTGAAACCACTTCCCCTTGTGCGTGTCCCAAGCGATGGAAAGCACCTGCACACGGCCGGCGGGCAACTCGATCGTTTCCCCTTGCGGCGTTACTGCCGACGCCTTCTCGGGAAACTCCACCATGTATTGCTGCAGCGGATCGACGCCGAACACATACTTGATTTCAAACGTCGCCGGCTTGCCGGCGTGGTCGTCCGTCGTCACGAAGAACTTGCCGTCTTTGCGGAAAAACTTCGACGTCACTCCTTGATGCGTAAATTCCTGATCGGCGAACGCCTTCACGTCGACGACGGTCTCGTCCGTCGCAGGATCCATCGCCAAGTCGTGGTGGGAACCCTCCCACGAATGGACTTGTGCGGAATGGCATTTCGCGCACGAATTTC
>JAEUWI010000130.1 GCA_016791475.1 Candidatus Hydrogenedentota bacterium | reverse complement strand
TGACCAACATCGGCCTGATCTACGGCGCGATCGCCGCCTCGCGCTGGAACGGCGCGCCGAAGTTCACCGCGCCCTCGGGGCGCCGGCTCGCCGCCGCTGCCGTGGCAGGGCTGGTGATGGGCTACAGCGCGCGCATGGCCTTCGGCTGCAACGTCGGCGCCTACCTGGGCGGCATCGCCTCGGCCAGCCTGCACGGCTGGGTGTGGTTCGCGCTCGCCTTCGCCGGCTCCATCGTCGGCGTGCGCATCCGCCGCCGCGTCGGTGCGTAGGGAGGAAGACATGGACAAGGAAAGACTCTTCCGCACCGGCTTCGCGATCTTCTGGCTGGTCGCCCTCGGCCTGCTCGTGCTCGACACCGCGAGCAGCAGCAACATCCGCGTGGAGCCGCCGCCGATCGCGCTCGGCAGCGGGCAGGCGGCCTCCGGGGGGCATTGCTCGGGGCGGTAGGCGGTAGGCGGCAGGCGGCAGGCGGCAGGCGCGAGAATCCCATGCGGGCTAGCCGAGTCCCACCCAGGCCAGGCCGGCGAGCAGGCCGAGCGCGACGCTGACCATGCCGGCGGCGGCGCGCAGCGCGAGGGCGCGGCCGCCGATCGCCGCGGCGAGGCCGAGCTTGAAGCCGAGGTTGGCGAGCATGGCGATGCCGACCGCGGTGACCGTGGCGATCAGCTCGAGGCGCTCGAGCGCGTACAGGCGCAGGCTGGACAGCGTGATCGCGTCGACGTCGGTGAGGCCGGACACGAAGGCCAGCACGTACAGGCCGCGATTGCCGGCGAAGTCCGACAGCCAGGCCGCGGCCAGCAGCACCAGCGCGTAGACGGCGCCGAAGCCGAGCGCGGTCTTGAGTTCGGTCGGGTTGCCGGTGGTCGGCAGCACCGCCTCGGCGCGCTCG
>JAEUWI010000129.1 GCA_016791475.1 Candidatus Hydrogenedentota bacterium | reverse complement strand
ATCTCGCCGATCCAGCCGCACCATTCGTCCGAGTCGAAGTGCCCGTAGCCGTTGTAGCTGACGCTGGCGAACGCCCCGCCCTCGAACCACAGCAGGGCCGAATAGGCGCCCTGGGTCGGGCGCCTGGGGTCCCAGTCGCCTGTGATCGCGCGCACCCGGCTGACCCGCGTGCCGGCCAGCAGGCGCACGATGTCGACCTGGTGGGCGGCCTGGCTGAACACCACGCCGCCGCCCTCCTCCGTGCGCAGCTCCTCGGGACGCCGCGGCCGGTAGAGGAAGTCGGTGTAGTTGAGCGCGTGGATCATGCGCACCCGCCCGAACTCACCGCCCAGGGCGATCTCGCGCGCGCGCAGGTACGGCGTGTCGAAGCTGTGGCAGTGGCCGACGATGAGGTGCACGCCGGCGTCCCGGCAGTCCCGGATCATCGCGTTGCAGTCGCCGAGGGACAGCGCCATGGGCTTTTCCACGAGCACGTGCTTGCCGTGCCGGGCGGCGATGCGCGCCTGCTCCGCGTGGAACTGGTGCGGGCTGGCGATGTAGATCGCCTCGACGTCCGGATTGGATGCCAGGCCCTCGATGTCCGGGTACACCGGCGCATCGAAGTCGCTCGCGAAGCGCTCGCGCGCCGGCTCGCGCGGGTCGCAGGCCGCCACCAGCCGCACGCGCGCGTCGCGCTGGAGCGTGGGCAGCATGAGCGTGAAGGCGCGGCCGAGTCCGGCGACGCCGAGTCGAAGTGGGCGGCCGGCGTTCACAGGTCGATCACCAGTTCGTCGGACTTGGCCCGGGAGACGCAGATCATGATCTGGCTGTCCATCTCCTCGGGCAGGAGCACCATGTCCCGGTGGTCGGCCTCGCCGCTCAGCAGCTTCGTGCGGCAGGTGCCGCAGGTGCC
>JAEUWI010000128.1 GCA_016791475.1 Candidatus Hydrogenedentota bacterium | reverse complement strand
CGAACCACTTGTTCCAGGATTCCACCTCGCTGGCAATGGGCATCTTTGAGGGGCACATGTCGAAAATGGCCGAGGGTTTTGCAGCCATCCGCAAGGCAGAACTCGAACTGAAAGGCGAGTACGATGCGGCCAAAAACAGGGAGTTTTTCACCTTCTTCAACTGGCATCAGTTTACCGAAGAAGAGTGGCATCTGTGTCCGCCGGTAGTGGCCGTGGGTGGCGACGGCTCGATGTACGACATTGGTTTCCAGAATCTTTCGCGCATGATGGCATCGGGCAAGCCGATCAAAGTGCTCATCGTGGACACGCAGGTGTATTCCAACACCGGCGGCCAGGCATGTACCTCCGGTTTCATCGGGCAGGTGTCCGACATGGCGCAGTACGGCAAGGCCATTCAGGGCAAGTCGGAGCCGCGCAAGGAAATCGGCCTCATCGCCATGGCGCACCGCAATACTTATGTGTTGCAAGGCACGCTGGCCAACACCAGCCAGATGATTGAGGGCTTCATTGACGGTCTGATGACCAAACGTCCGGCCCTGTTCAACCTCTACACTACCTGCCAGCCCGAACACGGCGTGGCCGACGATCTGGGCACGCACCAGGCCAAATTGGCGATGGAATCCCGCGCTTATCCGATCTTCAAATACAACCCGGACAAGGGCGTGAAGGCGGAGGAATGTTTCGATCTGAGCGGTAACCCCGCAATAGATCGCATGTGGCCGACCTACACCCTCAAGTACATGGAAAACGGCCGTGAAAAAACGATGGACGTGGACATGACCTTTGCCGATTTTGCCATCACAGAAGGGCGTTTCCGCAAACATTTCCGCCAGGCGCCGCGCGATACCTGGAACGATAACATGGTCATCCTGTCGGAATTTCTCGAAATGGACGCAAGCGA
>JAEUWI010000127.1 GCA_016791475.1 Candidatus Hydrogenedentota bacterium | reverse complement strand
GCTGAACCACATGAACCAGACGTATGACTTCGTGCGCGCGAAGAAGGCCGAGTTTCTGCAGTTCAACCGCCGCACCATGACGCCGTGGGACGCGCTGGATTACCTCAACACGCTCGTCGACGACAGCGACCCCGACATCGCCCTGCCGCAGATCGATCACCTGATCCAGACCGGCGAGGCCATGCGCGCCAACGGCGAGCCGGAGTGGATGGTGCTTACCGGCTTCATCCACGATCTCGGCAAGGTGCTCTGCCTGTTCGGTGAGCCGCAATGGGCCGTGGTGGGCGACACCTTCCCCACCGGCTGCGCCTACTCGAACAAAGTGGTGTGGAGCGAATTCTTCGCGCTCAACCCGGATATCAAACGCCCGGAGCTGCAAACCAAATACGGCATGTACGAACACGGCTGCGGGCTGGACGCCGTACAGATGAGCTGGGGCCACGACGAATACCTCTATCACATGATGAAGCCCTACCTGCCGCTCGAGGGGCTCTACATGATCCGCTATCACAGCTTCTACGCCTGGCACCGCGAGAACGAATACCAGCATCTCTGCAACGCCCAGGACGACGCCATGAAGCCCTGGGTGCAACGCTTCAACCCGTACGACCTCTACTCAAAGAACCCGAACCGTCCGAGCCTCGCTCAGGTGAAGCCTTACTACGAGGATTTGCTGGCCAAGTATTTGCCGGGGGAGTTGCGGTTTTAGGCGGACAGTGGCTGAGTGGTTGGTCAGTTCGGATACTTGTTGGTCAACGAGCAATCACGTTGTGGTCATCGCCACGCAACTGAAGATCTACAAAGCCAGACCCAAATTCCCCAGCCTCGTAGATCTCGCGATACCCGACGAGACGGTGGTGATTGCGCGAAGGGCAAGAGCGGGAGAAACAGCTCCCCGATAC
>JAEUWI010000126.1 GCA_016791475.1 Candidatus Hydrogenedentota bacterium | reverse complement strand
TTGCCGGCCTGGTTGCCGAACAGGCGATAACGCGCGGTCGTGAGCGGCACGAAGATCGCGTCGTCCTGATCAGCTCCGAGCATGCTCTGGCCCTTCTTGGACAGTACGCCGACGACCGTGAACGGCACCTGGCGTACGCGCACGGTCTGGCCGAGCGCCTCTTCGGGCTGGGCGTTGTCGCCGAAGAGTTTGGCCAGCACGGTCTGGCCGATGATGGCCACCTTGCCGGCGCCGCTCATCTCCGGACCTTCGAAGTCGCGCCCGACGGCCAGCGGCCAGTCGCGCGCCTCGAAGAAGTCGTTGTTGATCCCGTGGAAAGTGGTGAACCAGTTGCTGTTGCCGAAGATGGCCTGACCGGAGCCGCGCATGGTCGCCGCGGCGACCTGCACTTCCGGTACTTCGCGCACGATCGCCTGCGCGTCGTCCTCGGTCAGGGACTGCACGCTGCCGGCACCGCCGCGCGCGCCCGAGGCCAAGGTGGAGCCCGGGAACATGATCATGACGTTGCTGCCCAAAAGCTTGATCTGCTCCTCCACCCGCGCTTGCGCGCCGTTGCCCACCGCCAGCATGGTGATGACCGCGCCCACGCCGATGATGATGCCCAGCATGGTGAGGGTCGAGCGCAGCTTGTTGACTTTCAGCGCATTGAGCGCGATCAACAGCGTGGACCAGAGATTCATGCCGCCTCCGGCGCGGCCGGCGCCGCGTCGCTCCCAACCGCGCGTGCCGCGTTGACGTGATCTTCGACGACCCGGCCGTCGCGAAAGTGGATGATGCGGCGCGCGTAAGCCGCGACATCGGCCTCGTGGGTCACCAGCACCACCGTGATGCCTTCGCGGTTGAGGCTCTGCAACAGGCCCATCACCTCGACGCTGGTCTTGGAGTCGAGCGCGCCGGTCGGTTCGTC
>JAEUWI010000125.1 GCA_016791475.1 Candidatus Hydrogenedentota bacterium | reverse complement strand
AGCACGGCACCGCCACGCGGACCCCGTGGTCCGCGCTGCAATACGACAAATCCTGGAAGATTATCGCACTCACTGCCTAACCCATAAGTGATCCAGGCACCCATGCTGGGCCTGCCAAAAAGGCCGCTTCCAGTGTTCATGAACATCTTGGCTGGGGCGTGATTGAACAAGTCCGTCTGGCATGTCGTGATGAAGGTCAATTGATCAACCATCCGAGCTGTATGCGGCAAAAGGTGGCTCACCCACATCCCCGAGCTTCCATGCTGCTTAAAGTCGTAGCGCGACCCCAGAAGATTGTTTCTGTGGCTGCTGTCCATGAACGCAAAGCGCTTACCTGCCGTGTAGCTTTCGGGAATCGGCTTGCCGTTTAGCTTTTGGAGCTGCGGTTTGTACTCGAACATGTCCAACTGGGACGGGCCACCCGCCATGAACAGAAAGATGACGTTCTTCGCCTTGGCTGGCAGATGCGGCTTCTTTGGTGCCAAAGCAGCGTCTCTGGCCATGAGCGAACTCAGTGCCATTCCGCCCAGTCCCACGGAGCAGCGGCGCAGAAAGTGTCGTCTTTGGATGTTGTTTGAGTCCAGCATGGTCATGTTACTCGCGGGTAAAGGTTTCGTCGAGGTTCAGAAGGGCTCTGGCAGCGGTGAGGCTGTCCAGTTTCTTGAGCACTGCGAGTTCGTTGGCGGATGGTTGACGCGAAGTGCAGCGCTTGAAGGCAATCTCCATGCCTTCTTTGACGATGATCTTCTCCATGGCTTGCGCGCACTCGAAGAATGATGTGTCATTCATGAGGGTCAGTGCTTGGAGCGGCGTATTGCTGCGGATGCGGCGTGTGCAGCTGTTAAATCCATCCGGCGCATCAAACACAATGAGCGATGGCGGCGGAGAAGCTCGATAAACAAACGTGTAGAGC
>JAEUWI010000124.1 GCA_016791475.1 Candidatus Hydrogenedentota bacterium | reverse complement strand
ATACATGCAAGATTCAACAACAAGTTTCATTTTAACAAGACATGCAGAAACTACTGGCATTGGCACAGATCCGTCTTTAAGCAGTGCAGGTCAAGAAAGAGCCAATGAATTAGCAAGGATACTAAAAAACACATCTATACAAGCAGTTTATTCTACCAATTACAAACGTACTTTAGAAACTTCTGCTAAAGTTGCGGCAAATTACAATATCAATACTCAAATTTATGACCCTTCAAAATTAGATGAATTGGTTACAACCATACTAAATCAATACCGCGGTCAAGCTGTCTATATTGCCGGGCATTCCAATACAACAAATCTTATACTCAATCTTTTGATTGGTAAAAATACTTATGGAAATATACCGGATTCCGAATATGACAATCTTTATATCGTAAATGTCAGCGCTAAGGGTCATTCAAAAGTAATTCATTTAAAGTATGGCAAATAATTTAGTCTTCTGAAATCAACTGTCAGAAGTCAAAAAAAATTAGTAGCTTATAAGCAATTAAGCTGCGAATAGTCTATAGTCTGTAGTCTGTAGTCTGTAGTCTGTAGAAAAAAAATGTACTGAAATGGCTTTCCAACCAATCAGTCCTCGTCTCCGCTTCTCATCCTCTCCTCTTGTCCTCTTCTCCTAGTATCCTGCTCTCCAATTTAAAAAATGTAGTAATTTTATTGCTTAAGTTAATTCAACACGTGGCATACAAAAATTGCTTAAACCTATTACCGATTTTAGTTTTCATATTAAAATCAATTGAATTGCAGGCACAATGCCCTGGTCTAATGGTCAATGCCGGTCCTGATTTGGTTAAATGTGATTCCAGCCAAACCTTGCAATTACAAGGCTCCGTACAAGGGAATTATTCTAAATTTTATTGGACCCCAACAGGTGGATTAAGCAATCCAAACATTTTG
>JAEUWI010000123.1 GCA_016791475.1 Candidatus Hydrogenedentota bacterium | reverse complement strand
AGTCGGTGGACACCAGCAGGTAATCGGCGATCTGGTCGGCCCGCGGAAACCGGCTCAGGGAAAACAGGGCGCCCGCCAAGAAACCTTGCACCTTGCCTTCGCCCTGGACGGTCTCGCGTTGCGCGGCCAGCGCCTCCATCCGCACCCGAACATAAGCGTCGCCCTGGTCGTGCTCCTGGTAGCGACCGGGGTAATCGAAGATTTCGTAGCCACGGGTCACCCCGCTGTCGTCCAGCGTCCGCCGCGCGTCGAGATTCTTGCGAGGAACCTTGAAATCGAAATCGCTCAGCGCGCACCCGCCGGTTTGTATCTGCTTGCTCACCACCCAGTCGTAAATGTGGTCGCGCTGGCGGTGGTGGTGGGGATCGGGCGGGTAGTAGGGAACGTCTCGATAGCCCGGCACCGCGCTGTGAGAGCCGTAGCCATCCGCCAAGACCAGCTTGTGCAGGCCGTTTTCGTGCTTGAAGTAGTAGTAGATGCCTTCCTGCTCCATCAGCCGGCCGACGAAATTGAAATCCGTTTCGCGGTACTGCACGCAGTAATCGCGCGGTTGGTACTGGCCGCTCAGCCTGTTCTCGAAATCCGAAAACCCCTTTTCCCGAAACAGCGCCATGATGATGTTCGGGACGGTCTCGTTCTGGAAAATCCGGCAATCGACGTTGCGGGTCAAAAACCACAGCCAGGGCCGCAGCACGGCCCGATAGACGGCGTGGCGGCCCTGGATGCCGGCATAGCGAAAGTGGCTGACGTAGCCGTTGAAGTAGCGGGTTCCGGCGCCTTCCGTGATCGTCTCCACCCGAACCGTCATGTTGCGGCCGAGCACTTTGTCCAAATCCAGCTCGCTGTTCTCGCTCAGCAATTCCAGGCGGTACTCGAACAGTTGCCCCAGGTGATCGGTGGCCTGCATCCGACGCAGCAACAGCGTGTCTT
>JAEUWI010000122.1 GCA_016791475.1 Candidatus Hydrogenedentota bacterium | reverse complement strand
TCGGCCCGCTCATCGGGTTCATGGACAGCGAATCGGCTGACCGAGGGATGCTGCCGGAGGCATCATTTGAGCCTGTGATGCTCTGGCTGGTTGCCCTGATCGCGGCGGGCGTGGCGGGGTCGGTGGTCCGCCGGGTGCATCGGCACACGCGCTGAATAGTGAGGCTTACTCGATGGGGCGGATCCGGATGTTGCGGAACCAGAGTTCCCCGCCGTGGTTCTGCAGTTCGATCTGACCCGAGGCGTAGATGGGTTTGTCTCTCTCCCAGTAGTTTTCGAGAGGCACGCCGTCAACAACGCGCACCCCGTTCAAATCCACCCAGACCCGCTCCCCGATCATGCGGATGTAGAAGGAGTTCCATTCGCCGGGGGGGCGGTCGGCGACCACAAGAGGCTTGCTGGGGTTCTTCTGGTTGTTGTACAGCCCGCCGGAACCGATGGGGTTGTCCCAGATCTGCACCTGGGGCGTGCCGCGGAGGTAGATGCCGCTGTCACCGCCGGGTGGGATTTTCCACTCCAGCCAAAGTTCAAAGTCGGCGTAGTCGGCTGCCGTGCACAGATTGTCACCTTTGCCATCGAAGTAGAACACCCCGTCCCGGACTGACCAATGGGCCTTCATCTTGGCGTCCGCCGCGACCTGGGCCGCGGCGAGTTGTTCGGGGGTCATCCCGGCGCGCTTCGGTGGATCGGCGACCAGCCCCTTCCACCCGCTCAGGTCCTTCCCGTTGAACAGGGGTGTACCGGGGAGCGCGGACTGCTGAACGCTTCGGTGCGTTTGCCCGCTGCGACACCCCACGGGCATGCACATCAACCCCGCAACACACAGCACCATTTTCGTCGGCACAGACAGTTCCTTGTTCAACAAGCGATCGCCCGCGGCACGAATCGCTCAGAGTTCCTGAGAACGGAGCGCTTCCGCCAGTGCGTTGACGGCG
>JAEUWI010000121.1 GCA_016791475.1 Candidatus Hydrogenedentota bacterium | reverse complement strand
GCGCCGCGCGTGCAGGCGGAACTGGCCGCCGCCGGCGTGCAGGTGGCGCGCAAGCGCGTGGCGCGGCTGATGCGCTCGGCCGGCTTGCGCGGCGCCAGCCGGCGTCGTGACGTGCATACCACCGTACGCGCGCCGGCTGACGTGCCGGCCCTCGATCTGGTCCAGCGCGACTTCAGCGCCCCGGCACCGGATCGCCTCTGGGTGGCCGACATCACCTACGTGCCGACGCTGGCGGGCTTCCTGTATCTGGCCGTGGTGCTCGACGTGTTCAGTCGTCGCATCGTCGGCTGGGCGATGGCCGCACACCTGCGCACCGAGCTGGTACTCGCCGCCCTCGACATGGCGCTCGGTCAGCGCCGGCCCGCCACCGTGATCCATCACTCCGATCACGGCTGCCAGTACACCGCCTTCGCCTTCGCCTTCGCCTTCGCCTTCGCCTTCGCCTTCGCCTTCGGCACCCGCTGCCGCGCCAACGGCGTGCGCCCGTCGATGGGCTCGGTCGGCGACTGCTACGACAACGCCATGTGCGAGAGCTTCTTCGCCACGCTCGAATGCGAACTGCTCGCGCGCAGCCGCTTCAGCAACCACGCCGAGGCCCGCCAGGCGATCTTTGCGTTCGTCGAAGGCTGGTACAACACCCGGCGCCGGCACTCGGCGCCCGACTACCTCTCACCCAACGACTACGAAAGGAGGTATCACGCCGGCACGGCGCACCCAAGCGCTGAACTGTCTACGTAAGCGGGGCAATTTCAGCATTTGCACGAAACGCTCACCCGTTACGTTCAGGTCTACAGCCAGTACAGCCCGCAGCGTGCGCAGGCGTATTGTTCGCCTGTCGCTGCGATCAATTCCTGGTATCAAACGCGCTCGGAGTTTTTTTGTCATCAGCCATAGTATCATTGTGGCCTGATAAAGAATGTCTTGGTCAATGTCA
>JAEUWI010000120.1 GCA_016791475.1 Candidatus Hydrogenedentota bacterium | reverse complement strand
AGAGCACATTGTTCGTTGGGTGAATATCTTCGTTGCGACGACCGACGGTTTGTTTTCAGGTGAATTAGCCAACCTTGCCAAATCTCGAGGAGCCGCGATCGGCGATGCGTTCGACCAGCGATTGAACGGCGGAGTTCAGATAGGCCGCGAGCCTATGCCATCTCATTGACCTTTGTCCTTAGTTCATCGGCGATCGATTCATTCAAAAACGAAATTCGCGTCCGGCGTGACAGCACGTCATCGACTGTTTGTGCCATTTCTTCGTTGAACGCCCGCATGACATCGCCGGTCGTATAGGGCATTTCCGAATGTAAAAGCTCGCCTTTCGACGCAGGCGGAGCGTCGATCGCTAACGTTTTCGTTACGCATTCCGATGCGTTGAGACCACCGACTTTGATCGCGGCGTCGACAGCCTGTTCCGCCATTTCGCGGTAGGTCGTCCATTTGCCGCCGGTGATGGTGACGAGGCCGTTGCGGTCGATGAATAGCTCGTGGCTGCGTGAGAGTTTTGACGTATTTGTTGTATCAGTACGGCTTACGAGTGGGCGAACGCCTGCGAATGTGCTGAGGATATCATCGCGTGTCGGTTGATCTGCCAAATAACTACATGCAGTTTCGAGTAGAAAATCGATCTCTTCGTCGGTGACGCTCTCGCCAAGTTCAGCCGTTTCGCAGGGAACATCCGTCGTTCCGATGAGCGTGTGGCCGAGCCACGGGATGCAGAACAGCACGCGGCCGTCGCTGGTTGTCGGTATCATCAACGCTGCGTTCGTCGGCAGAAAATCTCTCGACAAAACAATGTGTGAGCCTCGTGCAAATGTCACAACAGGCTTAGCCGAGTGATCTGACATATGCCGTACGGCGTCACAAACCGCACCGGTCGCATTGATCACGACGCGTGCCGACGTTGAGAATGATCCATTATCGATCGAGTCTCTCAATTCGACGAT
>JAEUWI010000119.1 GCA_016791475.1 Candidatus Hydrogenedentota bacterium | reverse complement strand
CCCCGGAATGCGAAGCCGGAGCACGCTGCCGCGCCGCTCGGGATCGAGCGCTTCCCACGCGCCGCCCGCCGGCCCGGTCGCACGCGCCGGATCGATGCGGATGGGATGCTGCACCTTGAGCCGCGAGGCATTCTGGCCAATCAGGTGATTTGCGGCGCCGATGATGGCCCGGCTGGAACGGTAGTTCTCGACCAGATAGCTGATCTGCGCGTCGTATTCTTCGCAGAAACGTGCGATGTGGCGGTTGCTGCCGCCCCGCCATTGATAGATGTTCTGGTCGTCGTCACCGACGGCGAGGATGCACAGGTCACCCTCCTGTTCGTCGTGCCGCCCGGCGAGCGCGCTGACGAGCCGGTACTGGCGGTCGTCGATGTCCTGGTATTCGTCCACCAGAATGTAGCGATAGCCCTGCAACAGACGCTCGCGCAGATCGTCCTCGCCTTCGACCGATGCACGGCCTTCCAGCAGTTCCGCAGCGCGGTCGAGGACGGCATCCAGCTCGCCCTCTTCCACCTTGTCGCGGCGATCGAAACTGGTGCCGGTCAGCCGCATGGCCATGGCGTGATAGGTGAGCACAGTGATCCCGATCGCATCGTTGCCGACCAAGGCAAACAGGCGCTTGCGGATCTCGTTGGCCGCATGCCGGTTGAAGGTGAGCGCGATGATCGCCGCGGCCGGCACGCGCCGCACACGCAACAGGTAAGCGATGCGATGCACTACGACCCGCGTCTTGCCTGAACCCGGGCCGGCGAGCACGAGCCGGTTCTGGTCCCGGTGGTCCGTGACGATGGCCTTCTGCGTGGCGTTCAGCGCGTCGATGATCGCCTTCCACGAGCCCTCGCTGGTGGCAAGCTGCAGGATCTCTTCCTTGCCCGGAAAGTAGTGGCGCAGGAAATCGTCCTTGCTGCGGGTGAAGTAATGCATGACCAGCCGCAAGGCGTCGGCCATCTCCCTGAG
>JAEUWI010000118.1 GCA_016791475.1 Candidatus Hydrogenedentota bacterium | reverse complement strand
TCCCAATGATGGACCCAATGCTGTATTATGGATAGCGATAATGGCACGCAAGCCAGTTTCTTTGTCATAGCAATGAACAATCTGCTCATGTTCCATTTCGCTGAGGACTGAAAAAAGATTTGAAGTTAACTCCATTTGTAATGTTTAATGCTTAATTTTAAATTTTAAATGTTTGATTTTGTTTATAAACAGATTGAGTGTTTAAATTGGCATGTTAAGGGGTTTAGATTTAAAAAGTTTAATTGATTGCAGCTATAGGAATAAATTTCATAATCATTCTTCACTTTTTATACTTACCGATTTTTACTTTTTAAATTCTACTTTTTACATTCCACTTTCAACTTTTTCCTTTTACCTTTTACCTTTCCACTTTCCACTTTCCACTTTCCACTTTCCACATTCAACTAAACTGCTTCTCCCATGCTTCTTCTACAGCCTTAGCTATAATTTCTGGTACATTCTTATCAAGCGCATTTGGCAATAAATTTTCTTTACTCGGATTCGCAACCATTTCACTCAAAGCCAGCGCTGCAGCTATTTTCATTTCATTGGTTATTCTATTGGCCTTTGTCCTTAATGCACCTTTGAATATTCCAGGAAAGGCTAGGACATTATTCACTTGATTCGGTAAATCGCTCCGACCTGTTCCTACAATGGCTGCCCCACCTTTATAAGCTTCTTCAGGCATTATTTCAGGAATCGGATTCGCCATAGCAAATACGATAGGATCCTTATACATTGTCTGAATATCCTCAGCTGTCAATAAATTGCCAGAACTGACTCCAATAAACACATCAGCACCTACGATGGCATCTTTGACTGTGCCATTCATATTATTTATATTGGAGAATTTCAATAATTCTTTTTTAGAAGTATTGAGGTCTTTTCGGTCTCTACTGATAATACCAAGGGTATCGCACATGATGACATCGCGAACTGGAGTACAATAAGTTTTATCATAATCGA
>JAEUWI010000117.1 GCA_016791475.1 Candidatus Hydrogenedentota bacterium | reverse complement strand
GCAGCCCTCGTCCACGACGAGCAGTGGTCATCAACCTCTTCACAGATGGCACGCTGTCAGATTCTGACGGGCCGCTGCTGACCGGAGTCGACGCGATCCCGCGCGGCGAGAAGATGAGCGGGCGATTCTTTCCGCTGCTGTCTCAGACCTAAGCGACTTGGTCTGGGCGCCGTTTGCGCACTTCGGACTGGTCGCTTAAGCGCCCAGTCCAGCGGCGGAATAGATACTCAAATACCGGAGAGAGGACTTGAACCTCCACGCCCTTGCGGGCACATGGACCTGAACCATGCGCGTCTGCCAATTCCGCCACTCCGGCGAGCTACGGTCGAACGAATAACAATCGCAGGTCGAACCGCGAAATTCAAGGGGGGCTGGGGAGGAGCCAGGAATCCGCGGACAGGAGTCAGCAAATGCAGAAAAAACAGCTTGCGCCGACCATCCGATACCGGCAAACTCTCCCTGACGCCTGACGCCTGACGCCTGACGCCTGACGCCTGACGCCTGACGCCTGACGCCTGACGCCTGACGCCTGACTCAATACCTCGCCATCCCCGGCTCGACGTCGGTCGCCCACCGATCGATGCCGCCCGCCATTGACTGGGCTCGCGAAAACCCTTGCTGTCGCAGCCAATTGGCCACGCGCAGGCTGCGGCCCCCCTTGTGACAATGAATCACTACGCGACGCTCCTCATGTCCCGCTAACTCGCCGATTCGCTCGGCGAGCGCACTCATCGGCAGAAGCTGAGCGCCTGTGATCGCCGCGATGGCGTGCTCGTCGGGTTCACGACAATCAATGAACAGAAAATCGGCGCCGGCGTCGCGCAGCTCCTTTACTTCGGGGACGGAGACTTCGATCGGTTCGGTGGGATCGCTCATGACGGCCTGCGAGAGGGCGGAACTCGATGTTAAACCACTATCTTTTGCAGGGGAGCCAGCAAATGGCAAGGGGGCAAGTGTGTGCGAATTCGCCGAGATAATCGTCCTT
>JAEUWI010000116.1 GCA_016791475.1 Candidatus Hydrogenedentota bacterium | reverse complement strand
CTTGCCTTGGTGGGGCCCGGCATCGGGTTTGCCCAAGAGGCGCAGATCCCCGCAGAACAGCCGGTGAAGAAGCCGGTTTACATTTTCGTCCAGAGCGCGAAGAGCGCAACCTACGACAACGGCAGACTCACGCTCAAAGGGGTGGGTGCTACGACCTTGTTTTTCGCCGACCGCCCGGAGCGCGTGACCGGGCATATGTCGACGCGGGCGTTCGTCCCGTTCTGGAAGGATGGCAAGGAGAGCTTCCTGGCGGATGCGCCACATGCGACGTTGTCGTTCCTGGGACAGGGCGACGCCGTGGACCTGGTCATGGAGCTGCGCGATCCGGTGTTGAAAGGCGATGACCTCACCTACGGCGCCACCATCCTGCAAGGCGACGTGCCGGCGAAAGGGGGGGTGGTTTCGCTCTTCATCGACCTCGTCGGCGTGCCGCCACAGTTGTTGGCGAACGGGGCGGAACGTCGCACATGGCGTCGCCGCGGGTATTATTGAGGGAAGAGGGAAGAGGGAAGAGGGAAGAGCAGAACATGGTCCAACGACAAGTCATTCGCCCGGGCGCTGCGCTTGCCCTCTGGGCCGCGATCATCCTCATGGGCGCCTCGTCTTGCGCGCACCGGCAGGGGGCCACGCCGCCGCCCGGACTGGAATCCCTGCCCGCCCCGGGCGCTCCATCTGCCGCAGTGGCCGGCACTCCCGCCCAGCCGACGCAGCCATCTCCCGACCCCTGGCCCCGACCCTTGACGTTGAGCAACGCGAACGTGCTCGCCTATCAGCCGCAGATCACGAGCTGGGACGGCAACGTGATCAAGTTCCGCTCCGCCATCGCGCTCAAAGCGACCGGCGCGAAGACGGAGACCTTCGGCGTGGTCTGGGCGCAGGCCCGCACGCAGGTCGATCGGGTCGACCGCATGGTCGTGTTCGAAGACTTGAAGATCACCAAGAGCAGTTTCACGACCCTGCCTTTCAAGGGCGCACAGTACGTGCAGGAGCTCCAGCA
>JAEUWI010000115.1 GCA_016791475.1 Candidatus Hydrogenedentota bacterium | reverse complement strand
AAGGACATGGGCAGCGCCGCCGTGCTCTTCAGCCTGGTCAACGCCGCCGTCATCTGGGCCTGCATCCTCTGGCCGTAAGCCCGGCGGGGCCAGCGGCGGCCGGACTCAGGCCGGGCGCCCGCCCGGTGCCAGCTCGACCCGGTTGCGCCCCAGGCGCTTGGCCTCGTAGAGGGCGTCGTCGGCCCGCTTGAGGGCGATTTCGATCGGGCATTCGCTGGCATCGGCCAGGCCCATGCTGACCGTGACGCGAACCGCCCGCCCGTCGGGCAGCGCGATATCCCAGCCGGCCAGGCTGGCCCGCAGGCGCTCGGCCAGCCGGCTCGCCTCCTCCGGCGTCACCTCGGGGAAAAGAAAGGCGAATTCCTCGCCGCCGTAGCGGCAGACCAGGTCGGACTGGCGCATGGCAGCGTGCACCAGGTCGGCGAAGATGCGCAGCACGAGGTCGCCGGCGGCGTGGCCGTAGGTGTCGTTGAGCTTCTTGAAGGCATCGAGGTCGGCCATGGCGACGGTGACCGGCCGCCGGTAACGCTGGGCCCGCTGCAGCTCCAGCTCGGCCACCTGCATGAAGTGACGGCGGTTCATCAGGCCGGTCAGGCCATCCTTGTTGGCCAGCTGTTCGAGCTCCTGGCGGGTCTCGTCGTTCTGGATGAGCAACGCGTGGTGCTCACGAATGCTTTGCTCGACGGCCTGGATTTCCAGCATGCGCGACGAACCGAACTGCGGCGCCGGCTGCTCGGTGCTCAGCGTGGACAGCGCCTGGTCGATGCGCTGCAGCGGGTAGATCAGGTGGCGGCGGACGAGGATGATGAAGGCGAGCAGGAAGAGACCGACCAGCACGAGGACCAGCATCAGCTTGTAGCGGGCCAGGTTCATCGCCGAGGTCGCCACCTTGAGGTCGGTGCTGGCCAGGTTGGTGCCCTGGATCGAGACGTCGTCGATCTGGTTGTCGAGGCGTGCCGCCAGCCGCTGCCATTCGGCGTGATAGGCGTCGAGGCGGGCTTCGCCGCCGGCCGCCT
>JAEUWI010000114.1 GCA_016791475.1 Candidatus Hydrogenedentota bacterium | reverse complement strand
CCAGCACATCAGCGCGCTGGTGCTGGCGATCGCCGGCTGCGCGCTGATCGGGCTGTTCGCCTCGACCGGCGACGGCCTCGCCTGGCCGCAGGCCACCAGCCCGATCAACCTCGCCGCGGTGCTCGGCTGCGTGCTCGCGGTCGCGGGCGCGGCCGCCGCCGCAGTGAGCCCCGGCCGCGTCGCGCTGGTCGCCACGCTGGGGGCGAGCGGGCTGGGCATGGCGCTGTTCTTCCTCGCCGCGCGCGCGCCCGACGTGGCGATCACGCAGCTGATGGTCGAGACCCTGACGGTGATCTTCCTCGCCCTGGTGCTGCGCCGCCTGCCGCCGACCCGCCTGGTGGGTTCGCGCAAGCCGGCGGCGAAGCGCTTCCACGCCGTGGTGGCGATCGTGATCGGCGCGGTGGTGGCGGCGATGATGCTGACCACGGTGAGCCAGCCGCTGCCCGGCGACATCGCGCGCTGGTACCTGGACAACAGCCTGCCGGGCGGCCACGGCGCCAACGTGGTGAATGTGATCCTGGTGGACTTCCGCGCGCTCGACACGCTCGGCGAGATCCTCGTCGTCGGGCTCGCCGGGCTGGCGGCGGCCGGGCTGCTCGCCGGCGGCGACCCCGGCGCGCGGACGCGCGGCGCGACCGCGGGCAGCGCGGACTTCGGTTCGGTGCTGCTGCGCCAGGGCATCCTGCCGCTGTCGGCGCTGCTCGCCCTGGTGGCGCTGATGCTGCTGTGGCGCGGCCACAACCTGCCGGGCGGCGGCTTCATCGGCGGCCTGGTGGCGGCGAGCGCGGCGGTGCTGGTGGCGCTCGCCTTCGGCACCACGCGGGCGCGCGCGCGGCGGCGCGTGCCGCCGCTGGCGATGCTGGCGGGCGGGCTGGGGGTCGCGGCCTGCGCCGGGCTGGTGGGGCTGTTCCACGGCGGCCCCTTCCTCGCCGGCCACTGGATCTTCCCCGCCGGGCTGGCGCTGGGCACGCCGCTGCTGTTCGACCTCGGGGTGTTCCTGACCGTGCTCGGCGCGGTGCTGCACGTGCTGCTCGGCGTGCTC
>JAEUWI010000113.1 GCA_016791475.1 Candidatus Hydrogenedentota bacterium | reverse complement strand
CAGGCTATTTTCGCCAAGTTCGCGGGCGACGGGCAAGCGTTCTTCCGGACGCCAACCGGTACCATCGAAGGCTTTTTCCAAGTAAATCTCCGAGCACGACCCGGCGTAGCAGGGAACGCCCTCGGCATTGATGGCCTCGATGATCCGATCCCGTCCCCAATCCACACGCAGGTGTTCCGGGCGTACGAACACGTAGCATTTGTATGCGGCATGCGCAATCTGAGCATCCGGCAGTGGAACCCGCAAGGCGCCAATCTGCTGCGCTGTCGCCCAGATACGGTGGGCATTGTCCAGGCGGGCGCGGTGCCAGTCTGCCATGCGCGCTAGCTGGATGCGCCCGATAGCGGCCTGCACCTCGATCATCCGCCAGTTGGTACCAAAGCTTTCATGTAGCCAACGGAAACCAGGCGGGTGTTCACGTTGATAGACGGCATCCCAACTCTTGCCATGATCTTTGAACGACCACATCGCCGACCAGAGGTTCGGATCGTTGGTCGTCACCATGCCACCCTCGCCGCCCGTCGTCATGATCTTGTCCTGGCAGAAGGACCAGGCACCGATATGGCCCAGGCCGCCGACCGGCCGCCCTTTGTAGCGGGCGCCATGCGCCTGCGCGCAATCCTCGATCACTTTCAGTCCATGCGCGTTGGCCAATGCCATGATGGGGTCCATGTCGCACGGCCAGCCGGCGAGATGGACGCAGATGATGCCGCGCGTTCGCGGCGTCAGAACTTGCCGAAGGGTTTCTGCCGTGATGTTTTGTGAATCCGGATCGACATCGGCAAAGACCGGAATCGCCCCCGCATTGACGATTGAAGACGCGGAGGCCAGGAAAGTCCGCGGCGTCACGATGACTTCATCACCCGGGCCAATCGCCAGAACCTTGAGGGCGACATCGAGGGCCACCGTCCCGTTCGCCAAAGCCACCGCATGAGCACATCCCGCCCACGCCGCAAACTCCTGCTCGAACAGGCGACAGTGCTCACCGGTCCAGTAGTTGACCCGATTGGACAAAATGACGTCCCGCGCCGCGTTGGCCTCCTCCTC
>JAEUWI010000112.1 GCA_016791475.1 Candidatus Hydrogenedentota bacterium | reverse complement strand
ACGGAATCCTCAACGCCAGCGTCTACATCGGGCTCGACTCCTGGATCGGTCCGATCCTGTTCGGCATCGGCGGGCGCGAAGGCGGCGAGCACAACGTCTTCCTGGAGGTGGGGCGTCGTTTCTGAGCCGCACCGGACAGACCGAAACCGTATCCGGCCGGGTGGCCGGAACAACAACCTGGCACCAAGAGAGGCCCACGATGAAAACGCTACCCCTGCTGGCATTGATCCTCGCCGGACTCTGTGCTCCGGCGTACGCCGCCACCGCGCCCGACCTGCAACCTGCGGAAGCCCGCGAGATCGCCCGCGATGCCTATGTGTACGGCTTCCCGATGGTCGACAACTACCGGATCCTTTACGCCTACGCGGTCGACCGCGACGGCCCCGAGTTCAAGGCACCGTGGAACGAGCTGCGAAGCATGGCCCGCGTCTTCACGCCCGAGGACCGCACGGTCCATTCTCCGAATTCCGACACGCCCTACTCGTCGTTGTCCTTCGACCTGCGGCGCGAGCCGCTGGTGCTGACCGTGCCGAAGATCGAAGAGGGCCGCTACTTCTCGATCCAGCTGGTCGACGCCTACACCCACAACTTCGACTACATCGGCAGCCGCACCACTGGCAACGGGGGCGGCCGCTACCTGCTCGCCGGCCCCGGCTGGCAGGGCGAGACGCCCAAGGGCATCGACCGCGTGTTCCGCTGCGAGACCGAGATCGGCCTCGCGGTCTACCGCACGCAGCTGAAGTCGCCGGCCGACCTCGACGCCGTCAAGGCGATCCAGGCCGGATACAAGGTCGAGCCGCTGTCGGCCTTCCTCGGCACCGAGGCCCCGCCGGCCGCGCCGGCGACCGACTACCCGAAGCCGCTCCCGCCCGAGCAGCAGAAGACCTCGCCCGCCTTCTTCGACCTGCTGAACTTCACGCTCGGCTTCGCGCCGACCCACCCGAGCGAGGTCGCGCTGCGCGAGCGCTTCGCGCGCCTCGGGATCGGCGCGGCGCAGGAGTTCGACTTCGAATCGATGTCGCCCGAGTTGCAGGCCGCGGTGAACGCCGGCATGGCGGACGCCTGGGCGGTGCTGCAGGGCGTGATCGCGGAGACCAAT
>JAEUWI010000111.1 GCA_016791475.1 Candidatus Hydrogenedentota bacterium | reverse complement strand
TTCACGCAGACGCAGGGCTACATCGAGGGCAACCCCTTCGGCAGCGGCATCGGTACGGACTATACCTTCAGCAACGGTGAGCTGGTGCTGCTCTATGGTCCGCTGAACCAGGGCCGCCTGCCGGACTACCACCGCCTGGACCTGGGGGTGACCAAGACCTGGCGCCTGAGCGACCGCAGTGCGATCGAACTCGACCTGAGCGTGACGAACGCTTATGACCGGGACAACATCTTCTACTACGACCGGGTGCGCGCCCGGCGGGTGGACCAGCTGCCGGTGCTGCCGAGCGCGGGCCTGAGCTGGAGCTTCTAGCGGAAACTCAGCCGCAGGCCACCAGCCGCAAGCCACAGGCCACCAGCCGCAAGCCACAGGCCACCAGCCGCAGGCCTCAAGCCACAGGCCGCAAGCCACCAGCCGCAGGCCACAGGCCACAAGCCGCTCACAACTACCGGAAGCTGGAAGCTGGAGGCTGGAGGCTAGAGGCTGGAGGCCGGAAGCTGAAAGCTGGAAGCTGGAGGCGGGAGGCCTGCGGCTGGAGGCTTGAAGCTGGAAGCTGGAGGCTGGAGACCGGAAGCTGGAGGCCGGTAGCAGGTAGCTGAAAGCGGGAGGCTGAAAGCCCAACGTCGCTGATCAGAGCGTGAACTTCTTGATGAAGGCCATGAGCTTGATCTGATGATGTTCGATGAGCATCAGCAGCTCTTCCACCTTCTCCTTGGGTGCCCATGGACGCCTCTGCAGCACCAGGGTCTGCGTTTCAAGCTCGAACGACGACCCCAAGGCGATCTCCATGAACCGGAGCTTGTCCTTTTCAGTCCGTCTTGAACTGCCTTCGGCGATATTGGATGTGATGGAAATAGCGGCCCTCGTAGACTGTCCCTTGAGTTCGGCGACCTTGGAATAGGGCAGGTCCTCGTAAAGGTCGAAGACGACATCTATGATGTCCATGCCGAGCTGCCAAACCTCGAGTTTCTTGAAGTTCTTCATGGTCGAATGATGTTGATCGAAGTTCGGTGATCCGATCCGCACCACCCCTGAGCCGTTCTGCACAGACCCGAACGCCACGGGCTTCATACCGCAGGCCGCAAGCCACCAGCCGCAGGCCACAGGCCACCAGCCGCAAGCCACAAGCCGCTTA
>JAEUWI010000110.1 GCA_016791475.1 Candidatus Hydrogenedentota bacterium | reverse complement strand
GTGGAGAGAATCCGAAGAGCCGCCCATCCTGCCGTCCATCTGCGTGGACGCGGCGTGTAAAGGCTCGCCGGGCAAAATGGAGTATCGCGGCGTGGAAACGGAATCGGGCAAGGAAATTTTTCGCGCGGGTCCGTATCCCGATGGGACGAATAACGTGGGAGAGTTTCTCGCCATTGTCCGCGCGCTCACATGGCTGGTTAAGCATAAAAAGAAAATTCCGATCTATTCGGATTCGGAAAATGCGATCGCGTGGGTCGAGATCGGCGTTTGCAAAACGAATCTCAAGCACACCGGCAAGAACGCGCTGGTCTTTGCGATGATCCGCAGCGCCGAGAATTGGCTCGCCGAAAATGAATTGGACGACGACGCGGTGTTGAAATGGGACACGCGCGAGTGGGGCGAGAACCCGGCGGATTATGGAAGAAAATAATTCTGAATGATGAAGGATGAAGGATGAAGGATGAAAACTGCATTGTTGGTGATTGATATTCAAAACGATTATTTTGAGGGCGGAAAATTCCCGTTGGTGAATCCGCTGGGCGCAGCGAAGAAGGCGTATGAATTGCTCCAATGTTTCCGCGAGCATGGCGGACGTCACGTGCATATTCAGCACATATCGCTCGAGCCCGATGCGGCGTTCTTCGTGAAAGGCGAGCGCGGATCGGATATCCACGATTCAGTGGCGCATTTTGAGGGCGAGCCAATCGTGTACAAACATGAAGTCAACGCGTTTCAAAACACGAACTTGCTCGACCTGCTGAAGAGTTGGGAGGTCGAGCGCGTGGTCGTCACGGGCATGATGACTCACATGTGCGTAGACGCCGCCTCGCGCGCGGCTGTGGATTTCGGTTTCGATGTGATCGTGGCAGAGGACGCCTGCGCCACACGCGATTTGCAACATGGCGGCACGACCGTTCCCGCCGACTTAGTTCACAAATCCTTTCTCGCCGCGCTCACATGGTATGGCAAGGTGATGAAGACGGATGAGGTGATCGCGTTGCTGGCGAGTGAGATGAGTCAGTGATCAGTGATCAGTGGAAAGTGGAAAGTGGAAAGTGGAAAGTGAAAAGTAATCAGTGATAAGTGATCAGTCTCCAGTCTCTAATCTCCAATCTCTAATGCCCAATCGTAAATCGTAAATCGTAAATGACTCTCCTCGACCCTGAAAAACAAAAGCAAGCCAAACA
>JAEUWI010000109.1 GCA_016791475.1 Candidatus Hydrogenedentota bacterium | reverse complement strand
ACGAAGACAACTCGGGCAGCGGCTCGGGTGATGACGACGAAGACAACTCGGGCAGCGGCTCTGGTGATGACGACGAAGACGACGACAACTCGGGCAGCGGCTCGGATGATGATGACGACGACGACAACTCGGGCAGCGGTTCGGGTGATGACGACGACGACGACAACTCGGGCAGCGGGTCAAGGGACGACAAGGGTGTTTGAGCACTAGTGTAATGTCAGATTGGCGAGGCCTCCCAAATTGGAGGCCTCGCTGCACTTTACGGGCCCAGTAGGGCCCGTTTATTGACCGGGCGACTTGCGGAATCCAGCGAAGGGTGGTTTAATCCCTTTCGGAAGTTACAACGCCCGTACTCGGGGGAGTCGGGATGTTGCCGGGGTTCGACTCGATGTAAGTGGACTCGAGCATTATCCGTCTAATGAGCAAAAAGGCAGGCGCTGTGCCCGCCGTGGCGGTAAATTCGCATTTGGAGGATTTCGCATGATGAGACTTGGCCACATTTCCCTGTCGGGACTGAAGAAGAAACTGAAGAATCGGCTGTTAATCGCGCCGCTGGCGGCCGTCGTGGCTGCAACGGCTTTGACGGGCTGCCCCTTGCCCGAGGACAATCCTCAGGATGGAGCAAAACTGACCATGCTCCTGGCAGCGGATGACGGCGCCTTTACCACGGCGAAGAACCTCGGCAACAAGGCTCGCGTGGTTCAGCAGAGCGAAATCGATTCGCTCTTCGTAAACGTAGATGAAATTCGGTTGCGCCGGACGATCGAAGGGGGAAGCGAGCAGGTGACCGTATTTGCCGACCCGATTCAGATCAATCTTCTGGACCTGGTGGGCGTGAACGACGTACTCGACTCGGCCGTGGTGCCCGTCGGCAGCTACACGGAAGTGGAGATGCTCCTTTCGACACCGCGATTGACGCTGGCCTCCGACCCCGCGACGGTCATCGAGAACATCTCGTTGCTGGATGGCGGCAACCTGACGGTGGCCTCCAGTTTCACGGCAACGGAGAACGGCACGGGTCTGCTGGTTCTTCAGTTGGGCAGTATCAGCCTGGTCTCTCTGGATGACGGTTCCTTCCAGCTTGTTCCGGATCTTCAGGTGGACCTGTTTGATTCCTCCGTCGAGGCGCAGGCCATCGGGATTATCAGTTCGATTGACGCATCCGCAAGCACCTTTGTACTGAAGCGTGACGCGGCCGCACTGACGGTCAGTTTTGACGGCGCGAGCATCTTCAAGCCCAGCGACTTCGATTCGCCCACGGGCTCGGCGACGGACCTCGTGGTCGGCCTCAAGGTCTTCGCCTCAGGCAACCTTTCGGTGGATGGCAATCTCCTCGGAGATATCGTGGTGATCTTCCCCGATGCTCCCTCGAACAATAACTCGAATGACGAATTTACGATTCAGATCAATGGCGCCGGCACCGACCTGAACGCCCACGGTGAAGCGGAATATGAAATCGAAGGCGCCCGCCGGAAGTTCAAGGTCGAAGCTGAAGACCTTACCTACAGCGGTATCGTCGATATCTGGGTGGATGGCGTACTGGTTGGCTCGGTCGACACCGCCAGCGACGAAAAGGGCGACATTAGCTTCCGTCTCGACACCCGCCTGGGCGACACGCCCCCGGTGCTGACCCGTGAGTCGCTGGTGGAACTGCTCGCCGGTGGAACGGACCAGGTGATTCTTTCCAGTGCCGCGCCCTCGAATGGCGGCGATGACAACGGCGGCGATGACAACGGCGGCGACGACAACGGTGGCGATGACAACGGCGGCGATGACAACGGCGGCGATGACAACGGCGGCGATGACAACGGCGGCGACGACAACGGCGGCGACGACAACGGTGGCGATGACAACGGCGGCGACGACAACGGTGGCGATGACAACGGTGGCGACGACAACGGTGGCGACGACAACGACGACGACAGTGGCGACGACAACGGTGGCGACGACAACGGCGACGACAACGGCGACGACAGCTCCGATGACGACAGTGGCGACGACAACTCCGATGACAACGGCACCGACGACAGCGGTGACGACAGCTCCGATGACAACGGCACCGACGACAGCGGTGACGACAGCTCCGACGACAACGGTGGCGACACGAGCGGTTCCGATGACACGGGCT
>JAEUWI010000108.1 GCA_016791475.1 Candidatus Hydrogenedentota bacterium | reverse complement strand
CCCTCTTTCGCCCGACGTCATCTTTGCGCTTCGGCCGGCCTTGCCCAACCCACTTAAGCACCCGTCCAGTCAGGGGTTAGGCATGGCTTCACAACCAACTTCCAATCCCCTCTAAAGGTGGTGTACACTTGGGTTCAGGCTTGGGTGAGGGACAGGCTGTGGGCCCATGCTGACCATCTCCTCACGAGACGACGAGATCCTCGATTCTCTCACCCTGCGCGTGCGGTTGTTCACCCTGGATCAAGTCGCACGATGCTGGTGGCCCGGCGCGAAGTCGGCACGGCAATCGGCGTTGAACCGCCTCCGCCAGCTCGAACTGGCCGACAAAGTCCACCTCTTCGAGCTGCCCGCTCACCCCGAACTTCCCCTCACCGAGCCCGAGGCGATCTGGAAGCCGAAGGCCCCGATCCCCGATTTTCACCGGCTGAGTTACCGCCTTTCCAGCCGGTGGAAGCAGCCGCCGATTCTCCATCTGGGGGTCATCGCTTCCCGTGCCTCGGGGCGTCACTACGGCGGCTGGGGCGGACGCAAACCGCGCCAAACGGAGCGGACCCACGACCTCCACATGGCCGCCGTGTTCCTCCTGAAGCGGGCCCGGGATCCGGAATCGGTGGTCCACTGGATCTCCGAGGAGAAGGTTCGCGAGGGGCAGAAGCGGCGCCGGGGCGATGGCAAGCAGCACGTGCCCGATGCCATTGTGAAGCGGCCCAAGCGGACCGTCATCGAGTTCGGGGGCTCCTACCCCGCCGACAAGCTGGCCTCCTTCCATGACTACTGCGCGGCGCAGGGGTGGCCCTACGAAATATGGTAGAGGGGGAAAACACACTCGACCTGGGGGCCCTGATCCTCGAACACATCGGGCGCTACCGCATCTCCTTCCTGCCCGTGATGGAGCGGGTGTACGGTGGCCTCGGGAACGTCAAAGGAGCCGTCCAGAAACTCCAGAAGGCCGGGCTCATCACCGCACGGGGCCCGAAGTCGGGCTATGGAAGCATCCTGGGCGGCTATACCGCTTATCAGGTCACGGCAAAGGGTGCGACGCAGGCGGGCTTTACGGTGAAGCGGGCCGTACTCCTCAAAGACAACAAGCTCGAGATCTCCTTCCGGATCCTCTGGCTCTGCTGCATGAGCGATCCACGCTACCGTCGGTTGGAGGAAAGTCACCTTAAGCAGTTGTTCAACGATCCCCTAACCAGGAACGGCTACTACTGCATGGAGATGGATGGCCACCACCGGATCTATCGCATCCGCCTCCTCGGCCAGGATTCGAAGGATGACCATGCCCTTCGAGAAACGCGCGATGACTTGGTGAAATGTGGCGAGCTGCCCATATTGAAGGAATTCTGTCAGTACGGTCGCTACGGGAACCTGCTGGTGGTCAGCAAGCCCGAGCGGCGGCGGCGCCTGGAAGAGAGGATAAACAAGCAGGGACTCAAAGAGTTTGGACATGTCCGGGTGGCGCTGGTGCCCGACCTGGCGGAGATCAAGGGGGTATTCAATGATTGACGATTTATTCAGTGCTGGCTCATTCGCGGCCAAGGCCATCCGGCGCAGTCTGTTGCGCTACACCCGCCGACCCATCGAGTATAATTTTGATCGGCTCCCCACGCCCGAACAATACCAGAACATGGAGCTGGCCTTTCGGGAAGATTTCTTCGATCCACCCCAGTTCTCTCCCATGCACTTCTTCAGCTACGTCAAGTATGCGACGCTCATCCTTCTGTTCTTGATCGGGTATTTCATATTCGGCATCGCGATAGTCACTGCGATTTTCACCGTGCTTCTGTTCGCCTGGCCCGAGCTCTTCAGCCGTCAAAGCGCCATGGCGCTGTTTCGGGCTCACTTTCAGATTTCCCTCGCGGTGACCGTCGCACTACTGGTCGTGGTGGCGTACCTGGTTGTGGACGTGTTCAGCGGCAGCCCTGTGGCGGTATTGATCATTGGGTTTCCGACGCTCCACCTGCTCAAGCGTACGACGATTGAATTCGCCTACTTCAGTTGTTCATGGATGTACACTCATCCGTGCCTTACCAACGACGAGCGCAAGGACATCTTCAGTAAACTTGTTTTGTTTCAGTTGGAATCGGAGTGAATACCCTGTAAGTTAATCACAACCTACGGAGGATTCACGATGAAACGTCAACGGAAGCATTATAGCGGCGCTGAGAAGGTGGCGATACTGCGGCGACACTTTCTGGATGGGGTAGCGATATCGGCCCTTTGCGAGGAGTTGGGCCTCGCGCCGACGCTGTTCTACCGCTGGCAGAAGGAGTTTTTCGAGAACGGGGCGGCGGCCTTCGAGACGTCCTCGAAGGGCAAGCGCAAGGAGGAAGGCCGGCAGGCGCAGCGCATGGAGGCGCTGGAGGCGAAGCTGGCCACGAAGAACGAGGTGCTTTCGGAGCTGATGGAGGAGCACGTCAAGTTAAAAAAAGCACTTGGGGAAATCTAAAGGACCGCTGGGTTCCCCATGACACACGAGACGCGGTCATCGACTTCGCCAATTACTGGACGGGGCGCACCGGGATTTCCACAGCCCGGTTCATCCGTTGGCTGGGCCTTTCGCCCGGCAAGTTTTACGATTGGAAGAAGCGCTACGGGAAGGTGAACGAGCACAACGCGTGGGTGTCGCGCGACCACTGGCTGCTTCCCTGGGAAAAGGAGGCCATCGTGGCGTATTTCACCAAGCATCCCCTGGAAGGTTGCCGCCGCCTGGCCTTCATGATGCTGGACGCGGACGTGGTGGCCGTAAGCCCGTCGAGCGTGTGGCGGGTGCTGCGGGCCGAGGACCTGCTGCGGCCCTGGAAGGGCAAGGCGTCCAAGAAAGGAACGGGCTTTGTCCAACCCCTCAAGCCCCATGAACATTGGCATATCGACGTGTCGTACCTGAATATCTCGGGGACCTTCTACTATCTCTGCTGTGTCCTGGACGGCTTCAGCCGCGCCGTCGTGCACTGGGATATCCGCGGGTCCATGACCGAGGCCGAAGTGGAGCTCATCCTGCTGGTGGCCCGGGAAAAACACCCCGGGGCCACGCCGCGCATCATCAGCGACAACGGCCCCCAGTTCCTCGCCAGGGACTTCAAGGAGTTCATCCGCATCAACGGCATGACCCACGTGAAGACCTCCCCCTACTACCCCCAGTCCAACGGTAAGATCGAACGCTTCCACAAGACCATCAAACAGGAGTGCATCCGACCCAGGACCCCGCTGGACCTCCAAGACGCAAAGCGCGTCGTCGGCCAATACATCACCGAATACAACACCGTGCGGCTCCACAGCGCCATCGGCTACGTGACGCCCCAGGACATGCTCGACGGCAGGCAGGCCGAGATCCACGCCGAGCGCGACCGCAAGCTCGAAGCGGCCCGGGAACAGCGCCGCAGAATGCGACAGTTGAATCAGCAGGCCCAAGTCGCCTAACGTGACGATGCCGGGCGAAACGGAAGGCGGCTCTGCGGGAGCGCAACCGCCCGAGGGATACCCCGGCCAGGCTCATCAGACGATGAGGGGGCGTGGCGCGCAAGCTGTGTCACGCCCACCAGCACCTTCATCGGACGATAGACCTGCCATACCTAAAAAAACTCACGCCCGAAGGGCGGTTAAAGATGCTGAGTGCAACTGACCGCATTCACTAAGAAATACAGGTACCACTCCGATTCAGGCTGAGACAACACACAGGGCATCTTTCGTTTCCCCGGCCATTCGGTAATACAAACGAACGGCACGTGACGCTTCCTCGATCTGGAAAGGGTGCTGACCTTTGTCTTGCAGCTTTTCGGCGAATAGACCAAGGCTCAGTTCGTCAAGGTATCCATTCCCGTATTTGTGGCAGAAATCCAGATAATAGCGTAGCCATTTCCGGTGCTCGCCATGACGGTTGGCATCAACCGCCTCCCGTTCCAGCCAATCGTCATATTTGTCCAAAAGCGCCTTCGGCAACGTGATCATATGGGATATCCTCTTCACATTTATTATGAAAATAATATGATATCCATAAGGAAAAATTTCAAGTATTTTCTTGAAATTGCCAATTGTTAAGTGTAATCTAGCATTTTTTGAGTGGAGTTGTCTGATCGGGCACTCATGATCGGCACCACCTAAGACGAGATATAAAGAAACGAATTAATAATTTGTTGGGCTATACCAAGGATTTATAAATATGACATTTCCTATTCTTGAATACGACTCAACTCGTATAGCTTTTATTGAACCTTC
>JAEUWI010000107.1 GCA_016791475.1 Candidatus Hydrogenedentota bacterium | reverse complement strand
GCCAAAGCGCTCGAGAAACAAGTAAATCCCCTAGAAAGCGCAAACCCAGAGAACCTTAGGTTAGTGCCATTCGGGACGGTCCCGAACGCCTGGCGGGCTGTGCGGCGGTACGTCCCCCGGAGTGGACAATTCGCGGATCTTGTGTTATCGTTTAGCAGCGTACACGGTTCGTACCTGGGCGGTACACTTGGGGCTCGTGCGGCGCGTATGCGTGTTTGTATTGGGAACTCAACACGCAAGGGAGGCATCATCCATGCACTCAATCCCAAGGGAATTCCGTATCCATTCCATCCAATCCGGACGCCCGATATCCGCGTTCGCCGCCGCGCTCTTGCTGCTCCTCGCTGGCGCGGCCCAGGCCCAGCTCGTCATCCCCGGCAACAACGGCCAGGACGGGGCCTTTGCACCCAACACCAATGTCCAGGTGGACCTCTCCCTCGCCGTCACCGGTGAATGGGATACCACCAACTCCACGGGCCAGGGCGTCTACGACCCGGAGCAGTGGGCCGTCATCTTCCGCTATACGTCGGTAAACATTCCATCAAACGTGACGGTGACCTTCAAGAACCATCCTTCGCGTGCGCCGGTGATCTGGCTGGTGCAGGGGAATGCGACTATTGCAGGAACGGTTAGTCTGAATGGGGCAAAGGGACACGGTGGCGCACCAACTTCAGCAACTTTCGCTGAGCCAGGACCCGGCGGCTTTCGGGGAGGACGTGGGACCCGAACTGGTGCACTAGGGTCGGCAGGAATGGGTCCTGGTGGTGGGGCGTATCCGTCGACCGGTGATTATCCTGGTTCTGGTAGCTATGCCAGCATTGGCGCATCAGGAAGTGCGACGCCTGGTTCTGTGTACGGGAACGATGGAGTTTTTCCTTTGGTGGGCGGATCCGGTGGGGCCGGTCGACGCGTGATCGACTGTGGTGGAGGTGGCGGTGGTGGTGCAATATTGATAGCAGTTGCTGAAGACATCTATGTGACTGGTCAAATTCATGCAAACGGTGGTGGTGCAGGCAACGTGAACAACAGTGTTACTGGTGGGGGAAGCGGTGGGGCAATACGTCTAGTTGCCGATAGAGTAGATGGAACTGGTGGATTGACCGCCGATGGTGGCGCATTTGGTGGCGGCGCAGGCCGCATCCGCGTCGAAGCAAACACCATTACCCTCACGGCGGGCCATGTTAACTCCACGGGCCTCCCGACCATCCCGCCCCGCATCTTCCGCGAGCCCGGCGATGGCGTGCCCACCATCAAATCGATGGCCCTCAATGGTCAAGTTGTACCCGACGATCCGGCTTCGTACCCCACGCAGGACGTGGCGTTGATCGGCGTGGACGACCTGGAAACGGTCCCCATGGTGATCACGGCGGAGCATGTCCCATCCGGCAGCGTCGTGAAGGCGCGCGTGGTGCGCTTGTCCGGCGTCGAAGATATCATCACGGCGGTCTTCAACGGCGAGAGTGGCGACGAGTCGACGTGGAACGCCGATATCCCCGTGGCCGGGGGCTTTTCCACGATTCAGGTACACGCGGTGCTTCCTTGATTTCCCTCTGCCGCATTCTTTCTTGCGGCCTTTGGAAGTAAATCGCGGCACGGACGAATCGTCTCATGGGAAAGGGCAGGATGGCCTACGAATATCGACATAGCTACACAGCACAATCGCGATATGCCTCCAGGCAACGCCGGGCCCACTGTGCCCCTGGGTTGTCGCGTATGCTGTTGTTCCTCTTGTCGATATCGACTGTTAGTTTCGTATATGCCGCCGGTGAAGTTCATGTCCTCTCAGGCCATACGGGACCTGTCAACGCGGTGGCTTATTCGCCCGATGGCACGCAGGTGATCACGGGCTCCAGCGACAACACGGCGCGCCTGTGGGGTGCGGAAACCGGCGATGCAATCCGCACCTTCACCGGACATACGGGCCCGATCAACGATTTGGCTTTTTCTGCCGATGGCGCGCAGGTGCTAACGGGTTCCGACGATAAATCCGCGAGGCTGTGGGACACCGCGACGGGAAATCTCGTTCGTGCTTTCATGAGGACGGGCACAGACTTTCTCGACCAGATCACCGCAGTTGCCCTTTCCCCCGATGGCGCTCAGGTGCTGACGGCAAATTACACGAGTGAGTATATCGCCACCCTGTGGGACGCGGCGACGGGTAATGAGATTCGTACCTTTGGGGGCTACGACGGAGGGGAGATCACTTCCCTCTCCTTTTCTTCGGATGGGACGCGCATCCTGGTAAGTCGCTACGGCTATATGGACGCCGAAGATACCATCGAAGTATGGAACACGAACACGGGGGTCAGGCTCAACACGTTTTTCGGCGATACACCGATCATGTATTCGGCCGCATACTCTCCCAACAATGCGCGGATTCTCATCACCGCGTCGAACTGGTGGGGCTCCGGCAATGCCATGGCCCAGGTGTGGGACGCGGCAAGCGGCAGCACGATCCAGACCTTCTCTGTGGCGACCAACGATGTTTACTGCGCTGCTTTCTCCCCCCATGCCAGCCACATCCTCACCGGGTCGGACGATGACCTGGTGCGCCTGTGGGACGTCGACACTGGTGCCGTCGTGCGCACCTTCACCGGGCACACGGGGAACGCTGTTTCCGTGGCCTTCTCTCCCGACGGCGCCTATGTCCTCTCGGGCGGGCACGACAACACCGCGCGGCTCTGGGAAAGTGGAATCGTACCCATCCTTGTGCCTGTGAAGGATGCCATCTCCAGGGAGTTTTCCGTCAACATTGGCGACCCCACTGCGAATATACCCCCTACCGACGCAATTTCCCGCGAGTTCTCCGTCAACATTGGTGACCCCAACGCGCATATACCTGTGACTGACGCAATCTCGCGCGAGTTCTCTGTCAACATTGGTGACCCCAACGCGAACATACCCATAACCGATATAGTCTCCCGCGAATTCTCGGTCGATGTGGGCGATCCGAATGCCTTTGTGCCGATCGCCGACGCGGCCTCGCGCGAATTCGCGGTGTTCTGGAACGATCCGAATGACCCGGGGCCAGTCATCACGCTTATCAACAATACTGATGCTTACAATCTGGTGGATTGCGGCAGTGGTGAATACGAAGATCCCGGCGCGACGGCTGCGGACGGCGTGGATGGGACGGTGTCCGTTACCGCATCCGGAACCGTGGATACAGATACGCCCGGAAGCTATGAGATAACCTATAGCGCCACCGATTCAAGTGGGAAGACGACCGTGCTGAAGCGCACGGTAACGGTGCGGGACAACTGCGGCGGTGAAGGCGAAGGTGAGGGTGAGGGTGAAGGTGAAGGTGAGGGTGAAGGGGAAGGGGAAGGCGAGGGTGAAGGGGAAGGCGAGGGTGAAGGCGAGGGGGAAGGGGAAGGGGAAGGGGAAGGGGAAACGCCCTTTGATTGCGAGGTGCTCCTGGCTGCCGGGAACATCGTTTACGTGGCACCCGCTACCAACGGAGGCTCGGACCTAAGTGGCGACGGCAGCGCTGATCAGCCGTGGGAATCGATTGAATTTGCTTTGCTGCAAGTCGCCGAATGTGCCACGGCGGACAATCCCGTCACAATACAATTAGGCGTGGGAGCCTTTCCGGAAACGGTCACGCTCGTGCCCTTCGTCACACTGGCGGGCACTTTGGATGGCGGGAGCGGGGCGCCGTTGTCCGTCATCGCGCCGCTGGCGGTCCAATTGGTTGGAAAGTCGAATAAACAGAGCGCGGACACGACCCTGGTCGCTTCGGCGGAGGGAACGGTCCTTCGCGATCTTGAAATAGAGGCGCCCTCGGACACCGACGCTGGAACAGTTGCCCTGCTCAGTATTGTCAATGTAGAAGTTGCCGTCCACAATGTAACCCTTGACGGCAACGGCGCAGCAGGGGTGGAGGGCGTCCACGTGTTTGGGGCTCAGTCCTCGGGTTCTATGATCGAGGATTCGACCGTCCAGAAAGTGGAGACCGGCATCCGCACGCAGGATACGCGCGTCCGGATCGCCGGAACCCGCTTTGAGACCATAGCCGCCGATGCCATCGTGATAGAGCACCCTACCGTTACGGAGGGGGATGTTGCCCTCGCGGTTCCGCAGCTCGGCGACGTGACTATCGATGATACGACCGGAGTCGGCGCTAATGTCTTCGATATCGATACCATCGGCGGGCGCTTCATTAACAATCTGAACCCATATGCCACGGTCCAGGCAGAGGGCAACGATTTCGGAACGGACAATCCGGACGAGATCCGCGAGAATCTTGCCGGGGAAGTGGACTCCGAGCCCAGGCTGGCCACGGGCGGTATCCAACTGGAGGTGGATGTCTCTTTCGGCGTCTTTGACGACTATTCCCGCGCTGGTATCGGCGGGGTACACTTCACGTTGTCGCCCGAGTTCGAGCAACCCGAGAGTGTACCCAATCAAATTGGATACTATCGTTATGCTGGCCTTCCATTCAGGCGTTACAGCGCCACCTTGTCCGCCAGCAACTACTCCAGCGGCACGCTTCAGCTTCGGGACCTCGATTCACTCAAGAGTTTCACCGTCTATCTCGAACTGACCACGGCCGGGGTTGTCTCGCGACTGATGGGGGAGTTCACCCGTGCGGACACCAATCGGGATGGTTACCTGAGCTTGACCGAGGCTCGGATTATTGTAACCGACCTTCCCCAGGCTGTTTTTTCCGAGATCGATGACAATCGGGACGGTAAGATCTCACGACTGGAGCTGGATCCCAATTGGACCCCGGCGGAAGGTGAAGGAGAGGGTGAAGGAGAGGGTGAAGGAGAGGGTGAAGGAGAGGGTGAAGGAGAGGGTGAAGGAGAGGGTGAAGGAGAGGGTGA
>JAEUWI010000106.1 GCA_016791475.1 Candidatus Hydrogenedentota bacterium | reverse complement strand
CCTGACCTCCCTTGCCGGGTGCACCTTGGACGTGGCGCCCGGCGGCAGCTTCAGCGCCCCGAGCCTGAGTGCGGTGGATGACATGACCTTCTCCATCGCCAGCGTGGGCGGCGAAGTGGCCTTTGACGGTCTGCAATCGATTTCGAATTCGACCATCGCGCTCGAGGGTGGCGGAAGCTGGAGTCTGCCCGCGTTGGCCAGCCTGTTCAATACCACCGTCAATGTGCCGAACGGGGCCCAGTTTGAAGCGCCGTCGCTGGAGTCCTTTACCTTCTCCAGCTCCAATGTTTTCGGCCTCGAGGTCGCCGGCACGGGGACCTTCGCGGCCGGGATGCTCTCGGACATCACCAACCTCCGGGTCGATGTCGAAACCGGCGCCCAGGTGGTACTGCCTTCCGTTACGGAATACACGTGGAATATCTGCGCCTCGGCGGACTTGTTTACCGTATCGGGTGCGGGATCGTTGCTCAGCCTGCCCTCGCTCGGCAGCATGATATTGTCGGCGGCAAGCTGCGGCGCGGAGCCGTTCATACAGGCTTCGGACAACGGCGTTCTGGATCTGTCCGCGCTGGCCGTGGTGACGAAGGAGAGTGTGAACACGTTTTCAATCGAAGTGCGGACGGGCGGGACTATAGACCTCTCCTCGCTTGCAGCCGTGACGGATACCACCTTCGATGTCAACTTCGACGCGTCCATGGACCTGCCGGCACTCAGCTCGATGACGGGAGGACGGTTTCGGGTGTTGGACGGAGGCGGGCTGATCGCGCCCATGCTGACAATGGTCAACGGAGTCATCTTCACGGTACCGGACGTAGGCGCCGCCGTTCGTTTCGACGCGCTCCAGACCGCCGTGGACGCGCATTTCCCGGTCGAAGGCAATGCCTGGAGCCTGCCGTCCCTGAATACGCTCACCACCACGTCGATCACCATTGAGGACAGCGGCAGCTTTGACGCGCCGTCTCTTGCGACATACGACTCCCTCAATACGAGCAGGGGTATCCTCGCCGTATCAGGGACGGGTACCTTCACCGCGCCCTTGCTGGCGGATATCGCTAATCTCCAGATTGTCCTGACGGGCGGGGCGCAGGTCGCCCTTCCCTCCGTCGTCGAAGTCGTTCAGGATGCGGCTTGCGCCAGTAATGCGTTTATAGCGGTCGACGGCGCGGGCTCCATGCTTGATTTGTCGTCCGCGGAAACGCTGGCGCTCAACCTGGCGAGTTGTGGCGCCAATCTCCGCGTGCTGGCGACCAACGGGGGCGCTGTGGACCTCTCCGGTCTGCTCGATACTTCGCTCGCGAGTGTCGTCATGCTGACGTTCTCGGCGGATGGCGCGGGAAGCCTCATCGATATCAGCGCAATGTCTGGCTATGACGCGTCACGCGTGGTCTTCGCCGAAACCAATGGTGGCGAGGTGGTGTTTATCCCGAGCAGCGGCGGCGAAGGCGAAGGCGAAGGCGAGGGCGAGGGCGAGGGCGAGGGCGAGGGCGAGGGCGAGGGCGAGGGCGAGGGCGAAGGCGAAGGCGAGGGTGAAGGCGAAGGAGAAGGTGAAGGCGAAGGAGAAGGTGAAGGAGAAGGAGAAGGCGAAGGTGAAGGTGAAGGTGAAGGCGAAGGCGAGGGCGAAGGAGAAGGAGAAGGAGAAGGAGAAGGCGAAGGTGAGGGCGAAGGCGAAGGCGAAGGCGAAGGTGAAGGTGAAGGCGAAGGCGAAGGAGAAGGTGAAGGCGAAGGTGAGGGCGAAGGTGATCTTGCTGAAGAGTTGTCTGCTGTCTTTGACGACGCGGATAGCAACGGCGACGGACTGATTTCCCGCTCCGAGTCCGCCTTGCTCTTCCCAGAGTTGACGGCGCTGCAGTTTGATGAATTGGATACGAACAGTGATGGATTCCTGAGCCGGGCCGAACTGGGTGACGATGAACCCGGTGGATGCTTTGGGCCGGACGCCGCGCAGGACTTTTTCCTGTACGGCCTGATCGCCTGGGTGTTTGCCTGCTTCGAGGCTATCCTTCGGATGCCCCGGCAGATTCTGGAGTATCTCTATGGTGGTGCGGGCCAGGATGACGACAAGGTATAGTCTCCGGCTAGTCGCCGCGCCACGTTGAATGTGTTGTCTTGCCGCCCGGGCCTGGTTTCGGGCGGCATTTTTTTTTGCTCGGTTTTCTCTTGCCGGTGTGCGCCCTGCCGAGCCATGGGGCCGTTTCCCTGGGAATCGATGTAACGACCAGCCCCGGCGTCGGTAAGCTGGTCGGGTTGAAGGTAACGAGATTCCATTGCAACGGCCTGAGGAGAGCGAGATTCATGGGAAGCCTGAAGCGGGTCCTGCTGTGTACGTTGGTGATGTTCGCGGTTGCGCAGGCGGGGGCAATAACGCCATCACCCTATTGGAAGAACGAGGTGGCCTTCCCCGAGGACCCGTTCCGGGCGGAAGGTCAGTCCTTTGATCCCGATTCGCCGGGGTTCATCAAGTTCACGATCCTGAAGAGCGAGCCGGATTCGGTGTACTTTCAAGATTGCCAGCGGTACCTTTTTCACTATGACTTTGCCGCGGAGGTGCTCGATCCCTACCTCGGCATCGGCACGGCGGCCTATGATCAGGTTACGCTGCGCGAGGACGGCCAGGAAGCCATGCTCGGGGCCGTGATCCTGCCGCCGCGCATGGCCACGCCGCCGCAGGAGTTCGGCATCCAGTTGGTGCGCCTGGACCCCTATTCGCCCGAAGAGATTATCAGCCAGTTCAATCTCGTGAAATCGAAGGTCACCGGAGCGGCGGGTTTGAGAGCCTACTATTTTCCCACCTTCGAGCAGCGCGCGGTGGCCGAAGCCAACCGGAGCTACCTGGCGGCGAACGGCGTCGAGGTCAGCTCCAGCGCGCGGTGGACGCCTGGCAACGTGGTCTACTCGGATGGTTGGGCACTCGGGCGCTTGAACTTTGTGCCGGCGGAGGGTATCGACAGCGCCTTTGCCGAGGGTTCGCTGCTCGCAACCGACATATTATTGACCGATGGCGTTCCGGCGGAGATCCCGGTTGTCGCCGGGATCCTCAGTCTCGCGCCGTCCACGCCCAACTCCCACGTGGCCATACTCGCCAACTCCTACAGCGTGCCATTTGCCTATCTCGAAGAGGATGAAGTGCGCGCCCGCGCCCAGTCGCTCGTGGGACAGCGCGTGGCATTGCGGGCCTATGGCGGAGCCTTTGGCGGCACGGACCTGCGCCTCATTCCCGCCGCGGATCTGGACGAAACCCTGGTGGCGGATATCCTGGCGCTGAAGGCCCCCGCGGTGCTGGAGATCTCGCCGCTCGCGACCCTTGGGGCCTGGGGCGCGCCGATTACGCCTCGCGTGCCGGGCGACATCCAGTATGTCGGCGGCAAAGCGACCAACATGGCGCTGCTCCGAACGTCTATTCCGAATAATTCACCCGTGTCCATGGCGATTCCCTTCGATCTATGGAGCGACTTCCTGGCCCAGCCCGTCACGGGCGGCGGCACGCTGCGCGAAGCGATAGACGCTCGTCTTGATGGCTACACCTATCCGCCGGCGAGCATCGCCGAATTGAAGGCGGATCTGGAATCGGTACGCGATTTGATCAAGGACGCGAGCGCCACGTCCTTCTCGGAAGAGGCCCGCGCGGGTGTGCTGGAAGCCTTGCAGGATTCCCAGTACGGCTTTGATCCCGATCGCAATCTGCGCTTTCGCAGTTCTACCAACGTTGAGGACAGCGGGCAGTTCACCGGCGCGGGTCTCTACGACAGCTTCAGCGGTTGCCTGGCCGATGAACTCGATGGCGATGAGGTCGGCCCCTGCCGCTGCGAAGGGGACGAGGAAGACGAGCGGGGCGTGTTCCGGGCAATACGGCGGGTCTTCGCGAGTTTCTACAATGACAACGCCTTCCTGGAGCGACTCCGGTATCGCCTTGACGAAGACGAGGTGGGCATGGCGATTCTGGTCCATCATTCCTTCCCGGACGACGAAGAGCGGGCCAATGGCGTGGCCACCCTGACGCGGGACACATTTTCCGATCGGGTGCATCTCGTAACGCAGGTCGGGGCCGAGTCCGTGTCCAATCCCGAGGGTGGTTCTCTGCCCGAGGAGGTGGAGGTGCAGACGGCCTTCGGCGAGACCTACGCGACCTTCCTGAAGCCCTCCAGCCGTGTTCCCCTGGGGGCGACGGTGATGAACTGGGAGGCGGACTACCGCCAGTTGGCCGGGCTGATGGTGCAGGTGGCCGATCGATTCGCCCAGGTGTATGGCCGGGAGACTTTTGTTCTCGACTTTGAGTACAAGAAGAATGTCGGCGACGAGAAGCTGATCATCAAGCAGGTGCGTGAGGTGCCCCGGCCGGAAACGACACCCTCGGTGGCACCGTTTCTCCTCGGCGGCACGGCGGAGCTGGTCACCTTCCAGGGCGAGTACGGCGATGTGTTCTCAAACCACCGACTGAAAACCCGCCTGCGCATCGGCACGGACGGTCTGAAGCTCAGCGCGGAGAACCTTGCGCAAACGTTCATCGGTGACGCCGAAATCGAATATGCGGCCGAGGGCCGGGTGCGCCATTTTGCGGCGTCGCTCGCCGCGTGGCCCGAATTCAATCACAGTTATGCCGAGGAGACCAGTCGTGACGGGTGGTCGTTCAACACTCTGGCGAATCCCCGAGACTATATATTGAGCAGCCAGTTTCCCGCGCTGGTTTCTCCCGCGGACAATCCGCTCTACACCCTTTCCGATGCCGGTGGCGGCCTGATCCCCCTGGAGGTGACCTATGGGCGACCGGAGCCCAGCGTGGATTGGGCGGGCGAGCCCATCACCGTCACCCAGGAGGCCGTGCTATTGACGCTGGCGCGCACGGACGCCGAAGCGGGCGACCTGCGTCAGGAACGTATTTGTGAAGGGCCCGGTGGCGTCAAAATAACGACGGTCTACTATTGGCCCGCGCCTCCCAGGGGTGTGTCCGCAGGCTACACCGCGCCCCTTGTTCGCTGGGAAGAGACCCGAATCGAAGGCTACACCGAAGAACCTGTCGTTTTGACCGGGTTCTTCTCCCAGACGTACCGTCCCGAACACCACAACTTCGCGGAACATTTCATTTTCGAGCCTCAGCTCGAAGAGGGTCTCGCCGAAGCGGTGCTCGATGAATTGCGCGCCGCCGACGTTCGCCTGATCCATTGTTTCTCGAATCTCGACGGAGGGAGCACGATTACGACCTATGGATTTGACGGCGCTGAAGGTGAAGGCGAAGGTGAAGGTGAAGGCGAAGGCGAAGGCGAAGGTGAAGGCGAAGGCGAAGGTGAAGGTGAAGGTGAAGGTGAAGGTGAAGGTGAAGGCGAAGGCGAAGGCGAAGGCGAAGGCGAAGGCGAAGGCGAAGGCGAAGGTGAAGGTGAAGGTGAAGGTGAAGGTGAAGGTGAAGGTGAAGGTGAAGGTGAGAATCCAATCGAGGAAATAGCGGATGCGCTGCTTGGTGGCTTTGACGAAGCCGATGTCAACGGTGATGGTCGCTTGTCCCTTACGGAGGCGCGGGTGGTTCTATCCGAGCTCTCGGAGGAGAATTTCAACGTGATCGATTCGAATAAAGATGGCCTTCTGAGTGAGGCCGAGCTTCGCGCCGCCCAGGGTGGAACACCCGGTTGTCTCCCCTCCGTCAAGATGCGCAACGGACTCGGCGATCTGTTCCTGCTGGGCATGTCGCTGCTGGCCCTGACCGGCTGGGCGCACGCGCGACGCTGACGAACCCAGGTCGCTTTGGACTGGGACCCGGTCTGCCGTATACTGCTGACGGCTGACAGGCCCCAGGGCTGGAAGGAGAAAGGCGAGACCATGGCGGAAGAACACGTGCGCCCCTCGTGGGACGATTATTTCATGGAAGTGGCCAACACGATCGCGAAGCGGGCCACCTGCGACCGGGGCCGCAGCGGATGCGTTATCGCCCGCGACCGGCAGCTCCTGGTAACCGGGTATGTTGGCTCGCCCATGGGTCTTCCCCATTGTGACGAAGTGGGTCACTTGTTCAAGAAAGTGACCCACGACGACGGATCGGTCACCCAGCACTGCGTGCGAACGGTGCACGCCGAGCAGAACGCCATCTGTCAGGCGGCCAAGCTCGGGGTGTCCCTGAAGGGCTCGACCCTGTATTGCCGCATGACGCCGTGCCGGGTCTGCGCCATGCTGATCATCAACTGCGGTATCGAGCGCGTTGTGTGCGAGCGCAAGTACCACGCCGGCGCCGAGTCCGAGGCGATGTTTCAGGAGGCGGGCATCGCTCTGGAGTACAAGCACGATGAGGTACAGGCCTACGCCGGACAGTCGGTCACCTGAAGGGGGAAGGGCGACTTTTTTCGGGTGTTAAAGTTGCATGAGTCCCGTTTTTTGTGCTAATCTATTGCTGCTTTCGAGCACTGCGTACCCGTAGCTCAATAGGATAGAGCGTCTGACTACGGATCAGAAGGTTAGGGGTTCGATTCCTCTCGGGTACGCCATATAAATGCTTGCTTCGAGCGCGCCGGATAATTTGTCCGGCGCGCTTTTTGTGTGCCAGGCATGGCCCCGTACTTATGAGGTGTAAGTCCTCTACAGGCCCTGATAGTGGGAACTGTTAGGCGA
>JAEUWI010000105.1 GCA_016791475.1 Candidatus Hydrogenedentota bacterium | reverse complement strand
TCAAAGAGCATAAAAGCACACACGCAAACCCTACGGCACCCACACCTGAGCGCGGGACGCCGCTGCGTGTTTCATGCACTTGACCGTCGTCGCAGTCAAGCGATGAGTATGATAGCAATTTCTAAATGCCCATGTCAACCGTGCGCTCAACTTATTTTAAAGCCACACAAAAAGCACAGACGCTATCCATTCAAATGTCGCTCGGCTGAAGCCGCCCGCAAGCGGGCTGTTCAACCGTGTTGCCGCCGAGCGTTCTCGGCAGCGGAGGAGTAGCTTAGCAAATGAAGAAAGACGATGTCAACGAACACGCGGTAAAATTTTCCAGTATGGCGTTTTTACTCCGATTAAGCGGGTGTTGCAAGCCGCGCCCAGCCAGGGCTTTTGATGTCTACGCCGGCCCGGACTCTGTATGATTTAATCATGTAAATCGCAGTTCAATATATCGGCAGCATAGCGATTTCAGCTGTCGGATTGCGTGCATTGTGGGCCCTGAGCGGTCGCGGCATTTGTGCCCAACCTCTGGCTTGAATGGGGCCTCGATACACTCGTCACCTATAACACCGCGTTACTGGTACTGCCGCACATTGCGCCCCCGCGGCTTCGTCCGTCGGCGGCGGGTCGGTGGCAGTACAGCCCCCGCCCCATATTCCCAAGTTCTTTTTGGAAGTTCAGCGCAGCGGGCGAATCGGAGTCGGATTCGGGTGGTAATACGCTATAGTGTCGATCACGCTTCTATTCCGGTCCACCTCAGCGCTGAGTACCAATGACCCGGAATCTTGTTGTCTGCGAAGGATTATGATGAACTGCCCTATCCCCTTTTTTCGGCTAAGACCGCTGTTGCGCTCTGAAGCTGACACACTTTTGTGCCTGTGTATGGTTCCTCTGCTGATTTCAGCGTGTGTGACAACGCATGCGGAAGAGTCCGCCCTGCGGTGGAACCCCGCTGTACCTTCGCTTCCTTCTACGAATCTGATTCCCAACAGCAGCTTCGAGCTGGGCGCGGATGGTTGGTCTTCTCTCGGAAAGAGTACGGCGGCGGGCGGCGATCTGTGCGGGCTGTATGGCGTTGTTCAGGCGGGAGAGTCCTACGACGGCGGGCACTGCCTCCGGATTGAGCTGGGACCAGGCTTGACGCCGGTAACCTATTCCGACTACACGCTCGGTTCGTCGCAGACGGTTGTCCAGTCGGCCCCGCTGGCCGCAAGCCTGGGTTGGATGCGTGTGACCCCTGGTGTTGCTTACACCCTTTCTGCCTTCATGCGGGCGGACAGGGATGGGGTGCCCGCCGACCTGGCCCTTCGCTTCGGGGGAAATGTAAACGCTGTTGTCGGTGCGGATTTCCACTCCAAGCGCGTCGTACTGGGCACTTCGTGGGCGCGCTACGATTTCTCTATGGTGGCGTATACGCCGGATGTTTTTGTGGCCCTTGGTCCGAATCTTTCGGAGACTCCGGAAGCCTCTGCCGTCGTCTGGATTGATAGTGTTCAGCTCGAAGTTTCGTCGGGCGGGCCTGACGCTGGAAGCGCGGCCCCCTCAGCCTATGTTCCTCGCGAGGCGATCGAGCTTGGCCTGAACTGCGGGCGCCAGGGTAATCTCTTCGACGTCACGGAAGCGATTGGCTTCACGGTAACGTGCGCGAATACGACCCCGCTGGCAACGGAGGTGGAGCTTCATGCCGAGCTTGAGGACTATTTCGGAACGCGAGGCCCCGAGACTATTCACCGATGGTCGGTAGCCCCGGGCGCACGTGTGGAAAACTTTCTCCCCCTGTCCGTGCCGGGAGGGGGCTACTACCGGGCGCACCTGTCGTGGGAACTTGGCGAAATCGCCCACAGCCGGACCATCAAGTTCTCGGTGGTGGAAAGTTATCCTTCGCAAGAGTCAATCTTCGGTCTCAATCACGTCCCGACGACGGATGGGGCATGCGGGCAGTTACGCAAGGCCGGGGTGACCTGGGCGCGCGACTGGTCCATGAAGTGGGGCTCCATCGAAGCGCGGGAGGGCACTTATGACTTCGCGGAGATTGATCGACAGGTGGAGCGTATTGGCCGTGCGGGGATGAATCTCCTGCCGCTGCTTCCACCGCAGCCATCGACACTCTGGGCCTCGGAAGCGCCGCTGGAGGGTCTGCCCGCCGTGGAGCGGAGTGCCTATGCCCCGGCGCCCGAGCACCGGGACAAACTGAATGCCTTCATTTTCGCGACGGTGTCGCGCTATCGGGATCGCGTGCGCTATTGGGAGTTCTTGAATGAGCCGCTCTGGGTGCCGTGGTATTGTTTGCCTGCGGGAGGGGGCTACACGGTGGATACGTACATCGAGCTACTGAAGGGCGCTTCGGCCGCGATGAAGTCGGCCGACCCCAATTGCGTGGTGATCGGAGGCCTTTCGATCATGGCCAATAGTCCGATGGGGGACGAGTTCATTCAGAAGGGCGGGCTGGATCTTGTGGACATTTACAATCTCCATCCCTACCCCGAGGGCGACGGTCCTGAGTCATTCGCGCCGTTGATGACGCGGATCCTGGCAACGATGGAGTCGCGGGGCGCCCGCAAGCCCATCTGGGCCACGGAGTTGAGCTACTGGGGGACGGATGACAAGCCGTGGACGCCGTGGTCGCCGCCGAACCCCGGCCACTGGGCGGCGAATCGCCAGCAGGCGAGCGAGCGCGAAGCCTCGGACTTTAACATTCGCCAGGCGGTTATTCTGCTGGCCCATGGCGTGGAAAAGATATTCTGGCACTCTGGCCTTGAGGGTGAGGTGAACAACGGATCCCGGGATCTGGAAAATCCGCTCCTTGGTCCGGAGGCGGTACCGCAGAAGTTTTTTGCGGCCCAGGCGATGCTGGCCAATAGCGTGGGGCCCATTCCACGGTTTGCGGCACCGCTGAAGAAAGAAGCCGTCATAGACGGGGGCAATACGGGTGGCGTGCATGGCTATGCCTTCGATGGTCCCCGCGGTGCGGTGCTTATTGCGTGGGCGCCGGGGTATTTGAACGATGGAAACGCCGGGCCCGGCGGGATTGTGCCGCTCGGGGAATCCCCCGTGTATCTCATCTCAACTTCCCTGTCCGGCAGTGATCTGGCTGCGGCGCCAACACTGGTCCGACTGTCAGCCGACTCCCGCAACGATGAAAACACGCCGATCTGGGGTCTCAAGCTCCCCGTCTCGGTGAAGGCATACAGTATCGTCGGCTCGCCGGTGTCGGGCATGTGACCGCTCCGCTGGTTCGCAGATACCGCACACTCTAATGAGAGAAGGCGGAAGCCCGATTGATTCCGGCGTCCGCCTTTTTGGTGTTTTTCCAACTCTTGCTCGTTTATTGCGCTTACCTTGCTATAGGCACGAGGCGCAGTCCCCGCACATCGGCCAGTTCCTGCTTCAGGGGCCCGTCGGGCCGGAGTATGACGCGATTCAGACCCGCGCGCAACGCGAGACGACCGCTGGGCCGTTCCACGAAGCGATCGTAGCCTCCCGTGTCGGGCACTTCGCCACGGGTACGGCTGCCTTCGGTCTCGATCATGAAGAAATCACCGGCGGATTTGTCGTCGGCGGCAAGGTTCACCGCGACATCGTAGGTTCCCGACTGGGGCACCTCCACCTGCCACTCGGCGATGTCTTCCGCCACGACCCACGGCGCGAGCACATCCAGAGTCGGCCGGTAGGCGAGGCGCTGGCCGAAGACCGTGGATCTACTGGCCGGGAGCACAATGGAACCGTCCGGTTCGGGCAGGATTGATTGAATGGCGAGCGCGTCGCCGCCTACCTGCGCGAGCTCTTCCGCGCGCCAGGGAAGGGTCCTTCCTTCATTCTCGCGACGGACGGCGGTCGCGAGGGCCGGGTCAACGGGCTCGGCCGCATTGCCCCAGGCGCGACGGACATAACTGAGCACGCTGGCTACTTCCTCGTCGGTGTAGGCGCCGAAGGTGGGCATGCTGAGATTCCAGGTCTGACCGTTCACCTGGATGGGACCGTAGAGTCCGTTGAGTACAATACGGATGAGCCGTTCCGGGGGGCCGCCGACCCATTCGCTACCCGCGAGGGGCGGCGCGACACCAGGGACACCGCCGCCATGGGGCTGATGGCACGTGGCACAGGCCATGGTGTAGAGCTGCTGGCCCGCCGCCACGCGGGTCTGCTGCTCGGGGGTGAGGGGGGCGGCGTTCTGCGTCAATGTATCAGGCAGTGTTGCTCCGGGCCAGGTAAACTGGTTGAAGGCGGCGATCACCTTTTCGCGGGTGGCCACATCCGGCGCACGCATGAGGGCGGTCAGGGCACGGGGTTCTTCGGCGAGGGAGTACGGCTGGGGAAAGCGGATCCGGGCGAAGGCATCCAGCAGTGCGTTGCGCTGCCAGTTGCGGTCGGCGGGGGTGTTCGCAAAAAGGGAGAAGAGCGCTTCGACCCGGGGGGCACTCGCTTCTTCCAGCACACATTGGGCGAGCAACGACACGAGGCTTTCGTCCTCTACGCCGCGTTCCGTCCAGTGCTTGAGGAATTCAAGTTCACGACCGGCCAGTCCGGTTATCGCGGCGGTACGAAACAGGGGGTGTGCTTCGTTCGCGACCAGGTCGGCGAGGGCCGCCTGGGCCTGGGGCTCGGAGAAGGTGCTCAATGTCAGCGCGACTTGCAGTCGGACCGCCTGGCTCTGATCCTTTGTGTGCTCGATCAGTGCAGTGAGGAGTTTCGAGTCTCCTTCAGAGAGTCGGACGGCGGCGGCGCGCACCCGCTCATCGGTGCTCTTCAAGGCCGCGAGACGGGTGTCGGTATCCAGTGCGCCGAGGCCGTCGAGGGTCCACAACGCGTGGAGAGCGGCGAGCGCATTCTTCTCGTAAGCCGCTTTTCTAAGACGCGTAATCGCCTTCGAATCCGCACGCTCTACCAGCAGGCGCTGGGCCGTAAGGCGATGCCAGCCGTTAGGGTGGGCCAGGGTTTTCACGAGTTTCGCCGTGGATGCTTTCGAGAGACTCGGCGACTTGCGGTCAATGGGCTCGTTTTCCGCAACGATTCGCCAAATTCGGCCGAGATCATTGCCCTCGCCGAGTTTGCGCTCTTCGATCTGTTTGGTGAGCCACGGCACCATGAAGATAACGTGCTCGATAATGCCGTGGTACATGTCGGCCACGTACAGCGCGCCATCGGGACCGACGCGGGCGTTGACCGGGCGAAAGCGCTCGTCGGTTGACGCGAGGAATTCCTGCTCGGGCGGATAAAATCGGGACGCGTCCGTTGTAATGTCGTCGTTGAGGGTGAGTCTTCCAATAAGATGACCGCCGGATTCAGGTACGAAAACGTTGCGATGGGCGTCCGGGGGAAACTGGTGTCCATCGTAGAAGGTCGTACCGCTTGCAATGGTGTAGGTGCGCAGGCGCCCGTCGTCGCGCAATTCGAGGGCACCGAGGGTAACCGCGGGTGTGACGCGGATGGGAAAAACCTCCTGGGCGTTGGGGGCGAAATCCACATTGACGCCGAAGCCCTTGCGTTCGCCGCCGCCGCGCTGGAATACGCGCTGAAGATGGGGATTGCGCATCAAATACGCCGCCGGCAGGTTGTCGCCGAAGAGGGCCTTGTTTTCGTAACAGGTCATGAAGCGTCCGGTCTCATCGAAGGTCACACCGAATTGTCCGCGCTTGATGGTTTCTTCTTCGACCAGTTTCCCGTCCTTCCAGCGGTAGCGCTTGCTCCAATCGGCGCAATGGAGCCAGTTGTCGATGCCATAGCGCAGCCCGTTGGCGGTGTGCTGGGGATTTCCGGCCATGCCCATCTCCCCCACGTCGGTCTGTTTGTCGGCGCGGAGATCGCCATCCGTATCCTCGCAGAACCAGAGCGTCGGTGGCTCCTGCAAGAGCAGGCCACCCTTCACAAAGGCGAAGGATCGGGGCATGACAAGTTCGTCCAGAAAAACGGTATGCTTGTCGGCCTTGCCGTCGGCGTCCGTGTCTTCAAGAACGACCACGCGGCAGATGGGTTCGTCTTCCCCACTACCATTGAGGTCGCGCATGTAACCTTGATACTCCACGACCCAGATGCGTCCTTCGGGATCGAACTCGAAGAAGACGGGATTCTGCACGAAGGGTTCGGATGCGACGAGCTCGACGCGGTAGCCGGGCGCGACCTTGAAGGTCTTCTGCTCCTGCTCCGGCGTCAACACGGGTGCCGGCGGAACTTCGATGCGTTTAAGCAAATCCTCGCCTTTTTCCCAATCGGCCCATCCGGTCAAGGCTGAGGGGGGGCGTACGCGGGGGCGATCCTTTGGGATTGCGTCCTGTGCGGGTACGGAGAGGGTAAAAAGCGAACTGGCAAGTGCGACGCAGGCGGCCGCACGAAACGTGGTGTTGAAGGTGCGCATAAATCCCGATCTTGCGTTGTATTTGCCGTCTACTTCGACAGCCGGTCCAGAATGTTTCGGGTGATTTGCTCCACTGCGGGTGAGCCCCCCCGGAGGCCGTGGGCCCAGTCGGTCGTGCCCGAGGTGAAGACCGTGCCGCCGCCCGGCTTCGTGTAGAGGCCGAGACACGCGGCCCCGGTTCGTCCCTTTTCCCATTTCTCATACCATTCGCTGTCGCCGGGGTGCCAGCGGGCGGGCGCGGTGCAGAGCACGGTAAAGGATTCGGGTGTACCATCGCGAAAGGTTGGGAAGGGCAGGCCGTCGCGCCATTCCAGCTCTGCGCCATCGCATTCATAGCCGACGATGGTATTCTCACCCCCGAATTCATCACCCTGCTTCAATTCGGTGCCCTCGAAGATCCAGTGATCGGGGCGGTGCACAGTGAAGGCGCCGCTGCCGTCCATGAACTGGTCGTGGCTCTTGTGGAAACCGCCCCACAGGAAGCCTACGCCGGTGAGTTGGTTTTCCGGGCGCTTTACGAGGTGGTGACTCCAGAGGGAGGTGAGTAGCGCGTGATCCCCCGTGGCAAAAGCGGGATCTTTGAAATAGTTTTCCTTCCAGCAGACGAGTGCTTTGCCTTCGTCCTCGCTGCGGACCTGCCAGCAGCAGGTATTACCACTCATGAAGGCGACATTACCGCCATTGGCTATGAAGTTTTCGAGATTGTCCCGCATGGGCGTGGACCAATATTCGTCGTGGCCCACACTCAGCACCAGGCGGTAGTGCTGCAGGAGTTCCGGTCTGAACTCGAGGTCGGAATTGATCGCATAGTCGAGTACGTAGCCGTTTCGTTCGGCCCATTGGATAAAGGGCAGTTCCCAGGAGGAAAACTGGCTCGCGGGGGGACGATCAAACGAAACACGGTGCCCCTGGATGCCGCCGCGACCGTTGTAGGCGTAGAGACTGGAACCGCCCCAGTTGTTGTAGGCGTTGTAGGTATTCGTGGTCAGTTGCAGGAGTATCTTGGTGTTCTGCCCGGGGGCCGAAGCGCGCACGACGAAGAAACAACTTGACTCGGCGGTGCGCCTTCCCCGTTGGGTATAGCGACCGCCGCCATCGACCGCGCGCAACGATACCTGGTAGTAGCCGCTGCGCCACTCCGGGGGAATCGTAACGCGAAAGGTTTCAGGCCACTGGCACCCTTGGGAGGAAGCGTTCTCCGGGATGGGATGGGCCTGGCCGGGTATGTCCTTCTGGGCCCACACCGATTCTTCCGTCGCGCCGATACGCTTGATCTCGGCGTCGAACTTGGAGGCACCCGTTGAGATGTGGAAGGTTACGTCTTCCCCCGGTGCGGCGCTCTGCCGCCCGGCGTACCCTTCAATGAACCACGGGGAGGCTTCGTCTGATGCCGCTGCGGCTGCGGGAAGTGGGGCAATCCAGGCTGTAGAGAGTGTGAGGAGTAGAAGTCCACGACGTGACAGAGCAAAAGAAGGCTTCATACGAGAGTTCCCGGGGTTAGTGACTGCTGCCCTCAGTTAAGCAGAAGTCGCCGGGCAATGCAAGAGGAAAGGAGATAGTTGACAGTTGACAGTTGATAGTTGATAGTTGATAGTTGATAGTTGACAGTTGACAGTTGACAGTTGACAGCCAAATCCACACGGCCCGCAAGACCCATTAGACCCATTAGACCCATTAGACCCATGAGACCCATTAGACCCATGAGACCCACAAGCCCCATGGTCGTTTTGTCGGGTGGATGATCGGTGTGGGCGTAATTTTGTGTAGAGACGAGAAAAGGCCCCTCGGTATAACCCGAGGGGCCTTTTTAATGTAG
>JAEUWI010000104.1 GCA_016791475.1 Candidatus Hydrogenedentota bacterium | reverse complement strand
GGCGAGGGCGAGGGCGAGGGCGAGGGCGAGGGCGAGGGCGAGGGCGAGGGCGAGGGCGAGGGCGAGGGCGAGGGCGAAGGCGAAGGTGAAGGCGAAGGTGAAGGTGAAGGTGAAGGTGAAGGGGGCTGTAACGCTGCCAAGTCCGCCGTGTTCGATGGAATCGAGAGGCGTTTCGGCGACCTGTTTATGTTGGCCTTGGCGGTGAGCGTGTTGCTCGGAGGGACATCCCTTATCCGCCGCGTGCAATAATCTTAGGCCCCAACAGAAGAATCAGAAGGGCGCTATTCGCTCGTTGCAGGCGCATGGGCCTTGCCGTATCGCATGCGAGCTTCGAGTTGCGCGTCTGGAAGGCGGTTTTTTTGCCTCGCGCTATCTTCCGGTGCCGGGCGCGGAGTACAATAGCCTCCTACACACGCCGCGCAACGCGGCCAGGAAGGAGAGAACCCATGGCATCCATCACCGCCAGAAGACCCTCACAGCGCAAAGGCAGCGCCGCAACCCGCCGAAAAAAACGCCTGCGCAAGCGCCTCAAGGCGCGGGCACAGCGCCGCATGCCCCACACGAATCCGTAATTTCTGGAAGGGGCGAGCGCACGATGAGCGGGCTACGGCCCGATCCGGTGCTGGCCCCGGAGGTTTGAGGCGCAGTTTGTGGGAAGTCAGGTTCATCCGGTTCGAGCGTACATTTCGACGTTGCCGGCAGATTCATCGACACGTTGCTTGTTGGATTGGGAAGATCTGAACCACGAATGGACACGAATCCACACGAATAAGACACCGGGATTCAACTCATGAAATGGACGTCTTCTCAGGAACGCAATCGGATCTCCTAGAAACAGCGAGATACGTTAACTTCAAAGAACTCAAACGGCGCAAGAGAGGACTTTTTGTCGTTCTATTTGAGTGCTTTGGGGTTAAATTCCTTTCTGCCTTCTCTCGCGCCAGGCGTGTGTCCACAGTATTTGACGCGACCTTGAATCGCGTCAATGGTCCGTCTTGTTCGTACTACTACCTGCAATCTTGATGCATTTTTTCGTAGAAATTGAAAGACTGCAAAACCTGTATACTTGCCTGGTGGCGCGCCCTTACAGGGCCTAAATATTTATTGAACGCGTTTTACCCTGGGCGTTGCCCAGGGCTAATATGTCGGTGGCCCTTCGGGCCGGAATACCATATTCCTATCAAACGCCAATTTTGATGAACTCATTCGTGAAAATTTGTGTCCATTCGTGGCAAAAGTTTCAGTCCTGGAAAGCCGCGCTCTCCCCAACGGTATGTACTCTTTAACCGGATGAACCTGAATTCACAGCAGCAATAGTCTTCGTGCACGAAGAAGGCGCGGAGCGGGCATCCTCAAAGCACCCGGCTCCGCGCCGCAAAGGATATTTCCCTTCGTCATCGTAGCGCGTCGTATCGACTATCTCCCCTTACTCGCACCGACCACACGCTACGCCGCGATACCGATCTGTTTCGCCAACGCCGGTAATACCTCCGCCAGCTCCTTCTCCAGGATTTCGATCTTCGCGGCAATCATTTCGGTGCCGTGCGAAAAGGTATGGTCGCCGCCGAAATAGAAGTCCAGACGCACATCGCCCGCCATCACCGGTTGCGAAGCCCGTGCATTCTCCAGTTCGTCCTGGAGCACAACCCGCCAGCGTTCATAGTCCTTTTTCAGCGCCTCCAAGTCCTTCTCCGGCGCGTCCACCGCCGCCCACAGCTTGTCGCGAAGCTGGCAACTCTCGTAGAAGTTCGCCTCGGTCCGCGCCGTGTGATAGAACCAGCGGATTGCGGAGTCCTCGGAATCAAACATCATCTTGTGCCGTTCGTCCACCAGCGGGCGGGCCGTGTCCATCGCGTCCGCGGCCTGCTTGAGGTACTTCTCCATCTCCCGGTAGAAGCGACCGAAGACCGGCACATTGCCGGTGGGCTTCTTTTCATAGGTCGGCAGCTTCTTCAGGCCCTCCGCATCGGCAATCTCCGCGAGGAAGAGGTAGTATCCGTCGAACAGCTCGGGCAGCTCCGCCTTCGGGTCCGCGCACATGGGGTGGGCCGGTCCGAGGTAATAGGGGCCTTTGTAATAGCTCGGAATCTCCGGCGACCACGGAATCGCGTCGGAAACCGCCTTCCACGCCGTGCGCAGGTGCGGTCCCGCCTCTTTGCCCGCGATGCGCGCGGCAAATTTCGACAGCAGGGCGTCGTGATCGAGCCCTTCGTCCCACCACAGAAACTTGTTCACCTCGGACGCGCTTGTGCCGAAATTCGGGCGAAAGGCGGGAAAGACCCAGGCCCCGTCGGCGCCGCAGGAGGCCAGCGCCTCCGCCCGATCAACCCAGCGGTCCATACAGGGCACGTGGGCCAGGCGGGGCGCTTCGAAGCCCAGCTCCGGTTCGCTCTTGAGATAGGTCGGGATCCCCACCGCCCTGCACGCCGCGATCTGCGCCGCCGCGCGCTCGCTCGGACCGATCATATCAATGCTGTAGTCCCAGAGGTGCTTGTTGACGCCGTCTTCCTTCTGAACATAGGCGTCCTTTTCGATTTCCGTGAAAATGCCCGTTCCGGGCTTCAACTGGGCAATGAAGGGAGCCTGATTCTTATTCAGCGACCACACGTGTTCCGCCGAATAGGGCCACGCGATGATTTCCGCGGTCGGGTTCACCGTCCGCGCCGCCTCGGCCATCAGGTTGCACAAATTGGCCACCACGACATCCGGGCCGAGGGCCTCGCAGCGGGCGCAATTCGTGTGGCCCTTCTCCACGCCAAAGGGGCGCATGAAGCAGTGGTAAAAACCCTCGCCGCCGATGATCACCACCACGCCATCCAGACCCGGCGTGCCCTGGAAAAGCCCCACCATGCTCTCCCGGATGAACTGCTTCATCAGCGGGTGCTCGGTGCAGAGCACAAACTCACCATCCGCTTTCCAGGTGCGGGCGCCGCGCAAATCGGGGTGGGCCGCGAAAACCGGGTGATCTTCCGGGTACTTCTGCCGCGTGTCCAGGAAGGCGTAGGTCTTGAGGCCCAGTTCCTTCGCCGCCGCCACCGCCTTTGCGCCCCCTTCCATCACGCCGGGTGTGCGGCGCTCCTTCAACTCGGGTATCGCCTCGGATACGGAAAGTGCGTGGAGGTTGCCCCCCGCCGCGAACACTGCATTGTAGCCTGAAAAGATCAGCTCGCGGAAAGACCCGTTCTTGGGCGTCGCGCCCAGACGAACGCGAAGGCGCGGCGCCGCGTCGCGCGCTCCCGCCGAAAGAAAGGGCGCCTCCCGAAAGGCCATCTGGTCCACCAGCCACACGATACCGTCCCGGAGGCCGGCGGCATCAATGCCCTGCACCGCGATCCGGTCTCCCAGGATCCGCACCGAGTAACTTTCGGCCTTGCCGGAAATGCCGCCGCCGGAGGGCGCAAGCAAGAGTTGTTTTGCGGCGGCGCCGGGGCCCGCCGTTTCGGAAATGGCGAGGTTCAGGCCCATGACTTCCTTAAGGAAGGTCTGGAGGTGGCCAGCCATCGCCTTCGTCACGGGATCCGGCTGCGGCGGGATAACCAGTGACCAGGAACCATCGATCACCACCTCACCCTCCACCGGGCGCGCCCCGGGGTCGCGAGAAAACCGGGAGAAGTAGTTGGCCGAGAGGGGGGCGTAGGGGCTCGCGGCGTAGGCCGCCTCATACTCCCCGTAGATGCGTCCCGCCAGTTCTCCGAGCGTTTCCGCCGCCTGTGGACGGGCCGGAATCAGGCTGACGAGGACAACCAAAGTCAGGGTCGCGATTTTACGACCGCGCGTGGTGCGGCATACGTTTGAACGAGATGGGGGGTGTGTCATTAAACGATCCTTCCGACAATGGACTGGGTGACTACAGGGCTTCGCATCATAACCCATCCGCGGGAGGGGACAAAATGAGCGAAGCCGTCGCGGTGGTGTATTCGCCGGGTGTCTGGTGTCGGGACGTGACAAACGGACGCTTTCCGGGTACCATTGAATCAGGTGGTAAATTGTCTGGTAAAAAGTTGACATCTCTGTCGATTTTCGATAATTTGTTCTCCGCAGCCTGTTCGTGTACCCATATTGAGTCACTCCATCGAAAGCGCTCTATGACCCGCCCCGCTCACATCCTTCCCATTCTGGCTCTGGCGGCGGGACTTTTTTTTGCCTGCGTCGAAGCCGGGGGGGACGCGGCGGCCGAGGGGATCGTACTCGTTCGGCCTCACGGCGAGAATCTGCACTTCGATTCCGACGACCGGTCTCTGTTCTCCGCCAAGGGATTTCTGACGGAACAATTTACGGACAACGGCATCACCTTCACGATTTCTTATGCCGACAGCGGAGTGGGCTTTACCGACCCCGTTTCCGGTCCCGCCCTCCGGGAGCGGCTGGAGGCGGTGCTGTCCTACGTGGCCAGCGAACTCAACGTCACCAATCGCGCCCTCGATATCCAGGTGGAAGCCAGTGAATTCGATGGAACCGGCGCCCTGGCGACGGCGGGCACTTTTTATCCCGGAACGCCGGGGATCCACCCGGGCAGCACCTTCCAGCGGTTGGAAACCGGCGCCAAGCCCTTCGTGGGGTTTCCGGAAATCACCATGACGATCGATCTGGGATTTCCCTGGAATGTTTCGGATGCGTTGCCCGGCCCAGGCGAGCCCGACTTTTTCAGCGTGCTGCTCCATGAAGTGACCCATGGACTCGGATTTGCCTCCGTGATCGAACCCGACGGCTCCAGTGCCCTGGGCAATGACAATTACACGGGCTATGACGCCCTTCTTTTCGACGGCGATCTGGAGCGGCTCCTTCTGACCGATTCGATCCCGCCCCTGTTCCAGGGAGACGGCGTATCGCTCACGGGCGGCGCGCTGGATTTCGATGGCGGGCAAGCCTTTGACGCCTACGACACGGGGGATCGCGTTCCGGTATTCTCGCCCAATCCGATACAACCGGGGAGCAGCCTGAGTCACTGGGATGTGACACGACTCGTTGGCGGGGCCGTGATGACCCACAGCATTACCCTCGGCACGATCCAGCGGGAGTATGCGCCCGCGGACCGTGGCGCGCTGGCGGATCTGGGCTACGATAACCCCGAGCCGGCGCCGGGTGGCGGCTGCGCGCTGGGTAAAGGAGACCGCGCGGAAGGGCATGGGGCGGATGGGGGCGCCTTCGTTGTGATCGTTGCGCTGGCCGCGATGCTGCTGCGGCGTACCGGGGCGTCCGATGGAGCAGGTAAGTCGATGTCGTGAAAACGGCGTCGTGTTGAGATATGGGCGCCGGCGCCGGGCCGGCAGATTGTTTGGGAACAGGGACCGTGCCCCGAAGCGGGCTGGGAGAAGAACATGAAACAGTTGAAAGAAATCGTACACCGGACGGCGGCGCGTCGCGTGGGATTGATCTGCGCCGCGGCCTGGATGCTGGGCGTCTCGGTTGCCGGGGCCGAAGGCGAGAAGTATTTCGTGACCGCCCATGGCGTTGAAGAGCGTTCGGCGGACTCCAAGTCGCTCCCGCCCTTGATGGCGCCCACGGTGACCTTCGAAGCGAGTGGCCTCACTTATAACATGTGGTATCTGGACGTCGTCAACGACAGTAACTTTGGTTTCGACGATACGACAACGGGCGCCAGCGCTCGGGCGCGGCTCCAGTCCGCTCTGACCTATGTCGCGAGTGTGCTTAACGTTGAAGGTACGCTCGATGTCCTGGTGCAGGATTCCCAGTCCGACGGCACGGGCTTCCTGGCGACGGCCGGCACATTTTTCGGCGGCTTCGACGAGGACGAGCCCTTTCAGAATGGATCGGCATTCACCCGCATTGTGACGGGCGAGAAGCCCTTTCCCAATGACGAAGAAATCTCGATCATCGTGGATTTCGGCTTCGACTGGAACCTGACGGCGGCTGACGCGGGGATAACCGAGCTGGACTTTGAATCCGTCCTGCTCCACGAGATTACCCATGGCCTGGGTATTCTGAGTGTCTCGCGGAGCTCGGGCTTGTCGGATTTCGGCGGAAACATCTATACCCGCTGGGATTCGCTCATGGTGAAGAACAACGGTACGAACCTTTTTTCCGGAACACCGCCTGTCTACCAGGGAACGCTTGCCGACCTGATCAGCAATGCCCTGTTTTTTGAAGGTTCCGCGGCCTTCGCCGCCTATGACCAGGGTGTGGCCCCCGGCATTTACGCGCCGAATCCGTTTGAAGAAGGCAGCAGTCTGTCCCACTGGGACACTGGCAACATCGTCGGCGGCGCCGTGATGGAGCACGCTGTAGCGCCGGGTGTGACCCGTCGCGAGTATGCCGATTTCGAAATCGGCGCGCTTGTTGACCTCGGATGGGTTAACGCCGCTGTACCCGGCAGTGGTGGCGAAGGGGAGGGTGAAGGCGAAGGTGAAGGTGAAGGTGAAGGTGAAGGTGAAGGCGAAGGCGAAGGTGAAGGCGAAGGCGAAGGCGAAGGCGAAGGCGAAGGCGAAGGCGAAGGCGAAGGCGAAGGCGAAGGCGAAGGCGAAACTCCCGTGGAAGAGATTGCCGAAGAGTTGCTGGCATCGCTTGATGCGATCGATACCAATGACGACGGCGTGCTGAGCTTTGTGGAAGCGGAAATCGCCATTCCCGGCCTGGGCGCGGGCGCCTTTGCGGAAATCGATCTCAATAGCGACGGCTTCCTCTCGGAGGCCGAAATTGAAGCGGCTGCCACCGCCGGCGGTGAAGGTGAAGGCGAAGGCGAAGGCGAAGGCGAAGGCGAAGGCGAAGGCGAAGATGGCGGATGCGCACTGAACGCCAAGTCGGTGCTGGGCGGTATCGGCGGGAAGTTTGGTGACCTCTTCCTGCTTGGTCTGGCGGGTATCACGCTCATCGGCCTCAGCGCAATGGGACGTCGCTTGAACTAGCACTCCCCAGCATAGTGGGTAAATTGACCCGTGGCCGGGGATATCCCGGCCACGGGATTCATTCATTCGGGTCGGCGTTTATCGCGGAGACGTCCCGAGAGGATTGGGACTCAGGGAATACGTTGCGAATGCGCGAACGAGGGCAGTCGGTCGTCGCGCAGGGATCGAAACTATCAAACAGGGAGAGTGTCATGGGAAAGCTATTGACTTCGTGGTTGATACTGGGGGCGGCGCTGCTCCTGTATCCGGTCCAATCGGCTCCAGCGCAGGAAATGATATACCGGGTTACCGCCAACGACATTGTTGCGGTGCCTCTCGGCCTCAAGAGCATTCCCCCGGGCGCACCGACCAGGACGATCACGCCCAATGGCAGCACCTTCAATATTTACTACAAGGACGTCATCGACGAGCGTGATGTCGGCTTCGATGACGTGATTGAGGGGGCGGCCCGTCAGGCCAGCCTCGAAGCTGCTCTGACGTATGTGGCGGAAGTCCTCAATCAGCCCGGAACGCTGGACATCGTCGTAAACCCATCGGAGTTGGACGGAAGCGGTGCCCTGGCCTTTGCCGGCACGTTTTTCACCAATGCGGAAGGCTTTCAAAATGGCATCGCCCACTTCCGCCTTGTGAGCGGCTCCAAGCCCTTTTCCGGCACGGAAGAGATCTTCATCACCGTTGACTTCGGTTACAGTTGGCACGCCGGCGTCGAGGAGGCGACCGGGTCCGATTTCGATCTTGAGACCGTGCTGCTGCATGAGATTACGCACGGACTGGGCATACTCTCCCTCTCGGAGCCCTCGGGCGCATCGGGTATCAGCGACGGTGTCTACAGTGGTTGGGACCAGTTCATGGTGAATGGTTCCGATGAGAACATGTTTGGCGGTGAACCGCCTTCCTTCATCGGCCAGTTGGCGAACCTTACAGGGAACAATCTCTTCTTTGATGGCGCCGACGCTACAACGGCCTACAATCAAGGCGGGGTGAAGCCGGGAATCTACGCCCCAAGTCCCTTCAGCAATGGCAGCAGCCTCTCCCATTGGGACACGGGGAACATCGTTGGCGGCGCGGTCATGGAGCATGCCGTTGCTCCCGCAGTGAATAAGCGAACCTATGCGGACTTCGAGATTGGCGCGTTGAAAGACATCGGGTGGACCAACGCCGCAATTCCTGGGTCCGGTGGCGAGGGCGAGGGCGAGGGCGAGGGAGAAGGCGAAGGTGAAGGCGAAGGCGAAGGCGAAGGCGAAGGCGAAGGTGAAGGCGAAGGCGAAGGCGAAGGCGAAGGCGAAGGCGAGGGCGAAGGTGAAGGCGAAGGTGAAGGTGAAGGTGAAGGTGAAGGTGAAGGTGAAGGCGAGGGTGAAGGTGAAGGCGAGGGTGAAGGTGAAGGTGAAGGCGAAGGTGAGGGCGAAGGCGAAGGCGAAGGAGAAGGAGAAGGAGAAGGAGAAGGAGAAGGAGACGCAATACGACAAATGCTGCTTGAGAATTTCGAAACCGTCGATACGGATTTTGACGGTGCCGTCTCGTATGCGGAAGCCCTCGGACTCCTGCCGACCCTTTCCGAGATCGACTTCAGTCTATTGGATATCGATGAAACCGGTGTGCTCGATCTGTTCGAGTTGGATCTCGGAGATCTGGGTGAGCTCGATGTATTTCTGCTGAAGCTGGATCTGCTCGAATCCTTTGAACTGCTCGACGAGGACCTCAACGGTTCGCTGGACGCGGCGGAATTGGTCGTAATAACGGATGGTGACCCCGAGAGTTTGGCGCTTCTGCTCGGCTATTTCGATGCGGACGAGAGCGATTCGCTGGAACTGGACGAGGTCGAGGTGACGGGCGATACGGACGAGGAGCTCTCCGCGATTGCGGCCCTGTTACTGGAAGACTTCGATCTGCTCGACCTTAATACGACTGGGGCGCTCGCGCTTCTGGAGGCCCGCATTGCGATCTCGGACCTGCACGTATTTGTCTTTTACATTATGGACTCGGACCTGGATGGCCGCCTTCAGCCTGCTGAATTGGAGCTGCTCATAGGTTCAGGCGGTGAAGGCGAAGGTGAAGGCGAAGGTGAAGGTGAAGGTGAAGGTGAAGGTGAAGGCGAAGGCGAAGGCGAAGGCGA